>JAGLLQ010000482.1 GCA_023140455.1 Desulfobacteraceae bacterium
AAATAGTTTCATCCACAGGATATTCCTTGTTATATTTTATAATTTTTTCTATATTTTCATTATCAAGCAAAGTATTTGCTGAAAAAAGTTTTGTCCCACCTGAAGTAAACAAAGCCGTGCCAAGCCTCATCCCTTTGGCAAGCTGATGTATCCCAATTCCTTTTACTTTTTCAAAATCAGAACCTAATCTGGTAACTGCATACTTTTCAAGACAGTTAACGACTTTTGGATCTAAACGCGATCCTATCTTCTCTTCAAGTTTCTCAAACAGATCATCCAAAGAAGATATATCCTTACGGCATCTTAATTCATCAAACAAGTTCGCACCTGCTAGTATTCTTGACTGAAGCGGGATAAGTTTACGTTTAAGCCCTTCAGGGCTTCCCGATCCATCCACATTTTCATTTTGATATTTGACTATATCTGCTATTTTATCAAATCCTGAACACTTTTCAAGTAATCTTGCACCTTTTTCAGGATAATGTCTAAAAAAACCTTTTTCATTATCCTTAAGCTCATCTTTTTTTTTATTTAAAATTGCTTCACTAATAAGCAATTTACCCATCTCATGCAGCATAGCAGCTTTTCCCAATTGATCTTTCTCTAATGCGGAAAGCTTCATTTCTTCTGCTACAAAAAGAGAAATCTCAGCAACGCGAAAAGAGTGGCCTCGATTTTCTTCAACTCTTGACTCTATCATACTGCAAAGAAGTTTGGTAAATCCTTCAAGATTCCCTGTTAATTCATTATCGGCATGTTGTATATCTTTTTTAAGTTTATCTCTCTCTTTTGTCATCAAATTGATCTGCTTTAGCGAATTATTTAACACATCCCTTTCATCGAAAAGCTCTTCTTTAACTGATGCCAATTCATTCTCAAACTTATCAATATCCTGCAATGCTTTGTCAAGCTTAGTTTTTCGCCATGCATCCATCTTGGTGAAATGTTTATTATTAATATGTACTTTTGCTTTAAAAATAAATTCAATTATAGGGAAAGGTTGTATAAAATACTCATTATATCCTATTATCAATAATTTTTCTCTTGTTTCGATACCAGGATCTGATGATAAAACCAAAAAAATCGCAGGGCAATGCCTGCCTGCCGCCGATTTAATATCCAGTGCAAGCTTCTCAATCTTATCTATTGGGTCATTGTTAAACTCTGCAACAATAATATCAGGTTTAGTAGATTGAGCAATTTGAATTCCCTTACTCAATCCAAAACAATCTTCAATTATGAATTCATTTCCCTGCAGTAGAGTTTCATATTTTGGAGAAGTATCTTTTTGGAGACCTTGTTCAATAAGCTTAATAGTTTCGCAAGATTCAAAATCAGAGACATATAGTAAATTAAACCTATCACAATTTTTTATCTTATTCATAAATAATAATTATACCTTATTCAGAATAATTATTCGACCACCAATTATCCCAATCAGTTGATATGATACTCTGTGCAATCTTTTTACCTGTATCAGTTTTAAGTCTTTTTATCACAATATTTATCCACTTTTCAGGTGATTTCGCGCCAGTATCCTGAAGTTTTTTCAATTCAAGTATAAAAGAAAGTTGATCAGCATCATTGGCAAGCTTCGCCTCTCTAGTTTTGCATTCATTGAATTCATTTATCAGTTTCGCAATATCTTCTCCAAATGTCAAGCCGCTTATTAAATCAGATAAAACTTTTTTCTCATTTATATCTACATATTTTTGCTGCACATAATTCAAATCTCCTGTTCTAGCCTCACCAAGATCATGTAGCAATGCCATGGAAATCACTTTCTCTTTATCTATATCAGGTTCAATTCTCGAAATAGTAAAACCTATCAGTGCTGTCATAAAAGAATGTTCTGCTACATTCTCTTTTCCTGAACCAAGAAAATGATATCCAGCCCTTGGCAATTCTTTCAACATTTTTCCTTCAAAAAGAAAATCCGCAATAGTTTTCATCTGTTTATCCTTGTAATCATCTTATAATTGCTCTCTAATTAGCCTCTTTTAATAATTTTCTATGAAACATCTTGACTTTTTATAGAACAAAAGCTTAAATAAAGTCAAGATTCAGTAATTGGAAGAATTTCATGAGGATTATATTATGATAAAGACTTTATATACATCAACATTAGTTTTACTTATATCTTGTTTTATTGTTTTGTCCAGCGCCTTTGGGAATGATACCGGCAATCTTCAACCCTTTAACAGTAAGACCGGGTTTTACTATACAGTACAAAAAGGGGACACTTTATGGGATCTTTCACAAAAATTTTACAGTTCTGAATGGGACTGGCCCGGCCTATGGGAATTAAATGATGAAATAAAAAACCCTCATATAATCTATCCGGGGGAAAGACTTAGAGTTTTCTTTAAAGGCGGGCTTTCTTTAGAAAACCGACCAATTTATGTAGAACCTGAAACCATTCAAAAACCTGTTGACATAAAACCAGTGGCAGTAACCACAAAAAAAATAGAACCGGTTGCAGAACCGAAAATTGAACTCACTTTTTTTTATCCTTTCATAGACAGAGTAGGGTTTGTTAAAAAACGCGCTATCTCTCCTGCTGGAAAAATTCTACGCGCAAAACAAAAGGCTGATTTAATCTCTGAAAATGATATCATTTATGTTGAGGCTTCAAAAAACAATTCCCTGATCCCAGGCAAACAATACCTGATCTACAATACAACAAAGGTTACCAGAAAAAAAATAAGACATTCAATAAAAGGCATAATTCAAATCAATGAAAGCAAGGAAAACTATTTCACTGCTAAAGTTATTGAAACATATATTGATATCAACCCTAACGATCTAATAATGGATTTCCTTGAAAGAGATAAAGAATTTATAGTTAAAAAAAATAATGATCTAATAGACGCAAAACTTATTTGCAATGATGAGGATGACTCTATGTTTGGAGAGCGTCAACTTGTATATATGGATCTTGGACAAAATGATGACATTGAAACAGGTCAAATTTATACAATTTATAAAAATCTTAACAAAAGAAGATCTTCATTCTCAAAAAAGACAATAGCAATTGAGCCGATAATGATAGGAAAACTTATAGTACTGCATACTGAAGATATTTCATCAACTGCACTGATCTTCGCCAACGAAGAGGAAATTCATATTGGCGATCCAGTACATTAGGTTAAATAGTTAAAATTAACTATAAAAAAAGTCTATGATAAGGTCTGTAAATTACTGTTGATGCCCAACCCATGTGACACGAAGTACTTCCTGATAGGTTGTTATACCTTTTAACATTTTTTTAATACCATCTTCTCTTACTGTTGTAAAACCTTCAGCCACTGCCTGTTTTCTTAATCCAGCAAGGTCTGTGTCATGGGATGTTATACTTTTCAACGAATCAGAATAGGGCAAAATCTCATAAACAGCAGTTCGTCCTTTATATCCTGTATTTCTGCATTTAATGCAGCCTTTTCCATATTTAAGTTTAACTTTACCCTTTTGTTTTAAATCCAACCCCATATTTATTAATTCTTCTGCATCCATATCATATGAAACAGTGCAAAAAGGACAAATTTTCCTTACAAGCCGCTGAGCTATCAAGCCCACAACTGAGGATTGAATCAAGTATGGTGGTATTCCTAAATCCAGTAAACGTGCAATAGCCAATACTGCATCATTTGTATGGAGTGTAGATAATACCATATGACCGGTAAGAGCGGCCTGGACAGCGCTTTGAGCAGTCTCAAGGTCTCTTATTTCTCCAACCATTATTATATCCGGGTCCTGCCTCATAATATTTCTTAAAATCGTATCAAAAGTAACACCGATAGCAGGTTGAACTGCTATCTGATTAAAATCCTCATGAATCATTTCAATTGGGTCTTCAATTGTTGTAATATTGACTTCAGAAGATGAAAGAGTACTCAGACTTGAATAAAGTGTTGTTGATTTCCCGCTTCCTGTAGGGCCGGTTACAAGAACAATTCCAAACGGCTTTCGTATAATATTCATATATTTATCAAAATCACCGGTTGAGAACCCTAATGTATCAAGATCCTGAAATAAAAT
>JAGLLQ010000483.1 GCA_023140455.1 Desulfobacteraceae bacterium
GACATCATTCTTTCTCTAAGTATTCGAATATCAGCATTCAGTCCAACAATTAAATTTACAACCTGTTTATGCTGTAATTCCAGCTCTATAACTTCCGGATCTGTATTCAATAATTCCTCTTCACCACTACTGTTCTCAATCTTTTTCTCTAATTTTTTTATAGTGACCTGCAACTTAACTACATCCGGATGTTTTTCAGTATATTTCAAAAGAAGGCTGCTAAGCTCTTCCTTTTGCCGGCTAAGCTCGTTTCTATCAGTAGTTCGTCCCAATAACCTTCTGGTGCCGCTTCCAGAACCATCCAATGCCTGCCCGGTGGTCTGAGCAGCCAGTTCCTTCTGCCTGATTATTTGCTGTTGAAATGAAATCTCAGTATTCCTGGCATCTCTTAAAGCTGCCTGGCTATCAGTCAGCTGTGTTTGAAGTCTGTCAAGTGTTCTTAAGTTAGATTCAAGCTCACTGGGAAGTCCACCAACATGATCTGACCGATATTTTGCAAGATTTCTTTCTTGTAATTCAAGTGTTGTTTTTATTTTTTCAAGCTCTTCATCGAGAAATTCGCTGGTACCTATTACCTGTACCTCCCTGATCCTTAAATTCTCATCCATAAAATAACTTGCCAGGGTATTGGTAATCTGCATAACACGATCCGGCTGATTACCCTGAAACTGGATAGCAAACGTCTCTGAGCCTTGTCTTCGTCTTGAATGAGTAATGGTAACGTTTATCCTACGTCTAAGGTTTTCAATTTTATCTTCCAGATACATACTCTCTTTATTATTATATAGCCGGAACTGATTAATTATCTTTTCAAGATTTGTTCTACTCATAATTTGCTGGGATATAGTACTGATTCTTTCCTCAATGCCTATAGATACAACAGCTCTAACATAATCTGTTGGCACTGTCTGAGGCTGAACAAGGATCATGGTCGAGGCTTGATATATTCTAGGTGCAATAAGAGTCTTTACTATACCAATGGTAAGTGAAGCAGCAAGTAAACAGATTATCAACCATTTATATCTGAAAATAATCTCAACAATCTGGTCAGGCTTGATCTGGGCCTGTTTAGGTAAAGTAGCCATAAACTATGAATTCTTACTCTTTTAGGTTGTTCAAGTTTATGATCTACCATTCCAACGGTGCCTTGTCAACAAACATCTTACAAATATGTTGTGGAACAAATGAGTTTAATTGATTTATAACAGTTAGACTGCTAATAATTGTGCTGTGAAACAAATAAATCGGAAAAAGGATGCTTGACATGAATTCTTTCAAAGAATACAAAAAAACATGGATATCAAACAGGCATTAGCCATTTTAAATCTCAAATCTGATGCATGCTTAGAAGACGCAAAAAATTCTTTTCGAAGTCTTGCAAAAAAATACCACCCTGACAAGTTAAGTCTTAATAATAAGGCACCAACAGGGCATGATAAGATGCAAGAGATAAACCTTGCTTTTCATCTTCTTAAAACAAATCTCAAACCCAAAAAGGTACTCAAGCAAAAACAAAAAGCTAAAAAACAAACAGAACATAGAGCAAAAGATAGTTCGGTACCTATAAATTTCACTGCTCTTTTTAAAAAAATTTACAAAAGCTTCTTTAAATCAGCTAAATTCAAAGTTAGACAGAAGAAAGAAGGACCTTCAACGAAATTTAAATCTACTAATAGATCAAGTGGATCAAAAAATAATAAAAAAAAAGAAAAACCCTTTGATTCAATTTTAAACAAAACTATTAAAAGCCACATAGATGGAAACTTTAGAAAACGTGATACTATAAAGTCTATGCAAAAAAATAAATTAGAAAACACCTATTCAAGATATATGGAATTAAAACAAAAGATGGGTTCCAAAAGGAAATTTACTAGGGTAGAAGGCTCTACCCCCATAGAAAAAATAAGTCCCATATCGCCAATTAAAAAAATTTAAAACTGGATATTGCTACAACTCTGCAAATCCCTGTTCAGCAGCTT
>JAGLLQ010000484.1 GCA_023140455.1 Desulfobacteraceae bacterium
CCTGGGTTTCATTTTTTTCAGCAATGTTCCTGGCACGTGCTGACACTTCATTAAGGCTTGTAAGGGTATTTTTAAAAATTGACATTTGATTTTCCCGGCTTTCATCAGAAAGATCAAGAAACTCTTTTACATTATTATAAAGATGCGCAGAGCCAATCTTTTTTAGCTCATAGGTCAAGGTCTCACCCGGGTATTTATCCATCATTGGAGGAATTGTAGCTTTAAGGTCATCAATGATTGCTTCAATGCTTTTCAATATTGCAGAATCAAGGTTGGCATCCGTTCTTATCAGGATATTGAGTTTAAGCAGCGTGTCCATGATATTCCCAAATTCAGTTTCAGGGCTATGTTTTTCAACCTGAGATTGAGCGTCTTCACTCTTTTGAGAAGGATCACCTGGTTTTTCAGCCATGTTTTTGCCTGTTTTGAATATCACAAATGCACCTGCAACAATTATTACTGCCACGATTACAATTATTACTACAGTCATTTCAGTCTCCTGTAACTATAATGATTCAAGGATTTATACATCCTGCATTCTACCAATATTACTTCTTCACACAAATAATCATTATTCAGTATATAGTCAAGGTATATTAGTGGTATATGATATGGTTAGTACGAGTCATAAAGCAAAATAGAAAAAACACAAGTATAAGAGAAGTTTTTGAATAATTTTATGTTGAAAGCAGATAATTTTTCTGAGGAAGAAAGTATTTTCAGGACAATATTCAATAATTGTTTAAATTCTCGATGTTTTTTATAGATAAAAAAAATATTTCGTTCTGTGTCTGTTGCAATTATCTTTTCAGGCAGTTTTATATTTATAGAATTGAAAAGATGTTTCTTGATTTTAAGGCCTTTTCAATATCCGCGAATGCTGTAGCGTTCATAATCTGTTACTGTATAATAATGAAATTGTGCATGCAATAATAATTGTTGGGATATAGCAGTGTACCCACGAGTAGATCCCAGGCATACATGTGCCGCAATCTTTGTACCTCTATTGACAAAAGGCATCTATCTATCTATTTATTATGAAGACAACGAACAGTGTTCTACACTCACGGTTGGAGTATGAGCTTTATCAGGTTCTTCCATGGAACCTGCTGAAAAAAGGAGAGAAAGAAAACAATGAAAACTTTTTGGAAAGTATTGAGTGTTCCAGTTGGAGTAGTAGCATGCTTTCTGTAATAAATAAAACTAAGTGGTATGAATTGCAAATGGCTATGTATGAATTAAAAGAGTTGTGCCCTGAATGGCGGACAAGCAGCCTTGCAAATGGATATCTTTCTGAATGGGATGGAGATTGGTACTATCATTTTTCTGAAGGCGGCTATAAAGATATTGAATGGGTTGAGATCAAGATAGAGAATGTCCTGCAAAAAGAAGTAGTCTTATCTGAATTGCAAAAGATTCATGTTCCAGGTCATGAAACAGAACAGGGTTTTAAAGTGTATGGCTATATACAAGAAGGCAAATCAATTTCATATCTATAGAACACCAGCATCCTGGTCTGTTTCGGTATTATACTATACAATGAAAAATGTATTTATAACAACTTGTCTATCAGTTATTATTACCTGTAACAGCCAGGCACAAACAAATGATGGAATTGTGACTGGGGCTTATAACGAAATTAAGAATAAAATATAATACAGAAATGCTGGAAAAATATTTTCCGCCAACATATCAAAATGGGAAATAATCGGTCATTATCGCATCAGGTAATTGTATAATGTATTAATTTTGTATGGATAGCACCCGAAGATGAAAGTTCACTTTTAAACAATGTAATTGAATTTATTAGAAAAGTATCAGATTTTATTTCAGAATGGTTTTCTAAGATTTGGACTATACGCTTTTCAGAAACTGACTGTTTTAATCGGCAGAGGGTAATATGAGGGAAGAAACGTTTTTTTTCTTTTTTAAAACCTGTTTTTCCAAGATGCTTTTCCAGAAGAGATTGAATGGTATTGAGCCCGGCTGTTTGGTCCTGAACACCTTCCCAGATTATCCTGGGTTTTTTTACAGAAGGGAACACCCCGATTCCTTCTGTCAAGAGCGATAATTTTTTATCCTCTCTTTTAAATTCAAGAACTGCTTTATGTATGCTTTGATTAATATCCTGAATTTTTGAAACAGGAATATCCCCGAGGAATTTCAATGTCAGGTGCATATTTGATGGTTTTGGCCAGGAAGCCTTGAATTTGTAAGCTTTTAAATGTACCTGCATATTCTTTAAATGAATAATCACCTTTTTCGGAAAACTTATGGCAATAAAGGCTCTGATGTTTTCATTCTGATGATTTTGTTTATAATGGTTCATTTTTTTAAAAACTGTATTTTATATTACAAAAAATTCTGTCATTGTTACCGCTTTTTTTAAAAATTAATGCATCACCGGAATTGTAAAATATTATACCCGTGGTAATTTTTACTGAATCTGTTACATCATATTCAGCATTAAAACGAAAAAACCCGCCATCTTTTGCAGATCCTCCAAAGTAGCTTGTAAGTGCTGATAATTCAAGAGTTTCATTCATGAATGTTCTGGATACTCTAATAGCATACTGATAATTATTTGTTTTTATTCCTGCATTTTTTCCTGCTCTGTCTAAATTATGATACCACCTGTCTGAAGCCTCAAAGCTGATACTGGTATTTGAAAAACCAGAATATTCGAATCCTAATAATGTATCAAGTCTTGAATATGAATTGTCATTTTTAACCCACGTTCCATTGTTCTGATATGCTGATAAGTGTAATCCATTAAGATAGGCGGTTTCAGCCTTGAAAAGAAAATTGCCTTTAGCTTTATTCAATGCCATTCCAGCCATATTGATCTTTGCATAATCAAAATATGGCTCGATAAATCCTTTATCTGTTTTTAAATTAAGATAGGGGCTGTTGTCATATTTTCTTGCAAAATAGAGGGCAAAATCCATACCGGGCAAAGCTTTAGAAACAGACATGGCTAATCCGGTGTTTCCAATATCCATTGAAGGTGTATCTGTTTCAGGCTCAGGCAGAGAATAATAATAAAAGTCACTTCCAAACACCGGCAAACGATTGCCCCTGTGTTCATGAATCAAATAGGATGAAATACTCCAATCTTTTAAATAATAATCCAGCCGTGACATGAACACAGGCATGCGTAAATCTTTCATATCCGTCATGCCGGGTTCCAGAGCATTAATTGGATTTATAATATCTGTTATTCTTATACTGTCTGACTTTCCCCACACGACAATTTGCCTGCCGACTTTAATATCCAGATTCTCTGAAAGCTCCCCACGAATATATGCTTTATTAAGCTCAGCTTCTTTTTCATATTTAGCCAGAAAATGAGGGGTGTATTCATCCCTTGAATTTGTACGATATGCATGATTGTAAAAGCAGTTCCCGGATAATACCATATCAAATGACTGGTAGAGATTTTTTGAAAGCGTAAGCTCCAGCTTACCTGTTAATGACGATAGCCCTCTGTGATCTGTTCGCCCTGTGTCTGGCCTGTCATGGGCGAAATTATAGGCAGCTTTTAATTCAACACTTCCCTTGATCAGGCAAAAGGCATCAAATTTATTTTCATTGTTTTCAGTTATGTCAATACCAGGTTCAGATGAAGTATCTTCAAAGAAATCATCCTGATCATCTGAAACCAGTGATGTGCTTTCAGAGGTATCAATTTTTTGGCTCTCACAATTGCCAGGCAATGGGAATATCAATAAATTCAGTAGTGTTAATGATAGAAAAAGCAAAACTGCGAGCATTGTTTGAGTCAGTTGGGATTTTCTAATAAACATCATAAACCCTTTTCAAGCTGCCTGATGGTGAAGATATTGTCATTCAGATTCTGTTCGAATTTAACATAATTCTGTTTCATCAAAGTCTGGTGAGCAATTCTCTTATCCTGTTTTTTAACAATATGATTTTCCAGGGCAACCCAGATACCATCAATTTTTTCAAGCTTTTTGATATTCATATATTTTATGTAACCGCCTTTGTCTGTCCACATTTTTGCCTTAACAACCATATAATTATCCTGGCGCACAGCAAGAACAGATTTCATATATCCGGTCTCTTCTTCAATCTCTTCTGTTTTGGGCTTCGATTCAATCAGCCAGACTTTATGCTTATTAATAGTAGTTTCTTTGATGAATTTGTAATCATAATCATTTGTATCCTTTGATGTCATATCAGAATAATTTAAGTCAGAGCCCATGAAACTTGAGCTTTTGTCTTTTGAAGCAATACGTTTGGTTTTTCCCAATGCAGGCAGAAATAGCCATTGATCATCATCTTTGTTATTGTCATCATAATCAAAGGTTAAGAATCCTGTGTTATAAATCTCAGCAGGTTCCCTGATAAACATAATCCGTTTTTCATCTTTACCAAAATCCTTTGAAAAGGTTTTAAACAGTTTTTTTCTTTGTTTCCCTTTTTTATCAATCAATACCATGAGCATATCTGAAGTCATATTATTTCCATTGTTCCTGTC
>JAGLLQ010000485.1 GCA_023140455.1 Desulfobacteraceae bacterium
CCGGAGTAGTATTGGAAAGGAGAAATTAAACTGCAAAACGGGGTTTTTCTACAGCCTCGTTGAGGCACAATTGGTGAATATATTTATGAACACAAAATCAATAATGAAATCTGAACTGATTGCTCCATGCGGAATGAACTGCGCAATTTGTTTAGGTTATCTTAGGGACAAAAATCAATGTGGTGGCTGTAGATCAGAAGATAGAAAATGTAGAAAAAATTGCACCATTAGTTCCTGCAAATATCTAAAAGGAAAATATAAAATTTGGAAAACTTTCAGCATTCACTGTTTGATTATTTAGCAGTTCAAGGTTCAGATGTTTCAGAATCTCAAATAATTGTTTTGATTCTTCCTGCTCTGGGTGCTCCAACAAGACTTTATAAAAGACTTTATGATGGAATAATCCAGGCAGATATAAGTGTCGCTTTAATGACTTTGCGGGGAGAAGGACTGTTAAGAAAAGAGCAGCTTGTGTCCAAAGGTAATTTCGGTTACGTTGAACTTCTAAAAGATATTGATAATGTTATAGAATTTTTAACAGATAAATATCCGAATAAAAGCATAGTTACAATGGGGCATAGCCTTGGAGGGCAATTGGGCTGCCTTTATCATTGTCATAACAATTCTAAAGTAACAGCCTCTGTTGTTATTGCTGGCGGTAATGTCGGATATCGTTCCTGGACCGGGATGTCCAGAGTAAAGACATTTTTTGCAACTCAATTTATTGGACTGATCTCTATGCTCTTAGGCTGGTTCCCCGGGGGGAAAATAGGGTTTGGAGGGAATCAACCAAAAAATACCATGATTGATTGGTCAAGAAATGCCCGGACAGGAGCCTATAAACTGATAAACCAAAAGATAGACTATGAAACAGCAAGCAAGGATGTGAGGTCACTATTTTTAGGAATTGTTATTGAAAACGATTTTTTTGCACCTTATACTTCTACAAAAAGTCTGTTAGATAAGTTTTCCGCAAGCGATACAGAAATTCATACTGTAAAAGCAAATAGTTTTAAGGAAGTTACCCCTGATCATTTTAGTTGGCTGAAAGAACCTCAGCCTGCAATTAATACGTTTATTACCTGGTTGTATGAAAAAGGGTTGAGCAGAGCTGATTTGTCTGACCACAACTCGTTCAGCTATCAGAGGTGAGTATTTATTTTTGACAAAAAAGGAGAAAAATATGGCTCTAATTGATTTTATTATAAAAGCTAAACTCTCTGGCTATGCAAGTGGTGGTGAAGGGCAGGAACGAAAATTTGATGATGGCTCTCTGGGTTTTGAATTGATTGCAGATGGTTATAGACATTTGGATCGTTATTATGGATTCAATCCATTTGCAGGAACCGAGTATATTTATGATGCAGAGGGTTCATTAATCTGGATGATGAATTATTATGGTGAAGTTTTACCCGCATATTCTGATCCTAAAAAGATATACTCTTTCCTTAGAGAAGCATTGTCATCAATTACACCTGAATATCCCTTTAGAGGCCCGGCCAGGCTGGAAAAAGATAATTTACAATATGAAAACATACAAAAAGGGACATTGGATAGTTTTCATGGTGTTGAAAATATATATGAAGGCAGGGAAAAAGTGTATTTTCTCCATTATCACGGCGGCAGCATGATATAGAGAATTTCAGTGCTAATAGATTTTCAGGAGTATGATGATGAAAAAAGGTAAGGCAAGCTGGACAGCATCAATAACAGCAATTTTTAGAGCTGTTGAATCGATCAGGCCAGCTCGGCAAAGACTCTTCATTGATGAGTATGCTGCAACTTTTCTACAACCATCGGTCAGGTTAATTTTAAAAAACAGGCTTCTGGCCAGATTAGTATTATGGTTTGCCATTGAGAGACGTTTCCCGGGCGCAACTGATACTATAGTGTCACGAATTCGATTTGTTGATGATTGCCTGATAAATAGTATTAAAGACGGTGTAGAACAAGTGGTAATTCTCGGTGCAGGATATGATTCACGGGCATATAGATTTAATGAATTAAAAGGAAAACGTGTTTTCGAAGTAGATCACCCAAACACTCAAAAATTAAAAAAAGACAAAATTTTAAATATTTTTGGTGAGCTGCCTTGTCATGTTGCTTACGTGCCGGTTGATTTTGAAAAAGATAAATTGATATTAAAACTGGTTGAAGCCGGATATAGTAAAAATTTGAAAACTCTTTTTATATGGGAAGGTGTTTGCAAATATTTAACTCCCAATGCAGTATATGAACTTTTATCTGAAGTATCAGGGAATTGTTGTAAAGGAAGTTCAATAGTTTTTGATTATCTTTTTAAGACAATGATTGAAGGGAGAATGGGTTCCAGTTTAGGCGATAAAATACTTAAATTTCAAGCCAAAAAGGGCGAACCATATATTTTTGGGCTGCCCAAGCAAAATCCTGAAAAGATTATTATGTCAAAAGGGTTTTCTCTGGTACATAATATAACTGCATCAAAGATAAAAACCATGTATTTTAGTGGAATGACAAGAGCTGAAAAATTTCATCCCTTTTGGGGGATTATTCATGCAATTGTATAATTAATATAAGGCAAAAAAAATTCTAATTAAAAAATTGATCGGAAAAAGGAAGAATCTATAATGGAAATTATTGGGGCATTGTT
>JAGLLQ010000486.1 GCA_023140455.1 Desulfobacteraceae bacterium
CTTGGCAAGGCTGCATTGATTGCCGGAATCGAATTCCTTTTAAAAGAGGCAGGTATTGATAACCCGGCACAAATTATTGTTGCAGGAGCATTTGGTTCATTCCTTGACAAGGAAGATATGATGACCTTAGGGATGATCCCGGCCATGGAGCTTGCCAAAATAGAAACTGCAGGTAATTTAGCAGGTGTAGGAGCTGTAATGACCCTGTGTGATGATATCTACCTTGAAAAAGCAATAAACATAGCAGAACATATTAAAGTGATAGATTTAGCCTGTAATCAGGATTTTCAGACAACCTTTGTTCAGAGACTGAGTTTCCCTGTTTGATATATTAAGATAGAATTATGCTTAAAGGAAATACAAAATGAAGATTTTTACATATATGGTTACATGCTGGAATATCTATCATTAACCCTTGTTAATCAATCAAGGTGCATTAAAATTTAATAAACCATTTAATAATTGGAGAAACAAATATGTCTAAAGTTGGAGTAAAAGCGGGTATCTGCGGTTTTACAACAATTGTCAATGCTGAAGATAAAGGAAACTATACTGCTTCATTCAGTTTGGAAAGTGAATGCTCTAATTGGAAAGAAGTTAATGATCTTCTTGGCGGTAAAACTCTGAATATGATGACTGAATTGTTTAAAGATAAAAAAACAGGTGCATATAATTCAGAAGTTTTAAATGTTTCTTTGCAAACAATTCCTCATATAAGCTGTCCTGTAATTTCCGGAGTGTTAAAAGCATTGGAAACAAGCGTTGGTTTGGCATTACCTAAAGACTCATTTATATCATTTAAATAGCTTTACGTAGCATTTCTAACATTTTTAACAAACCTGATTGCACCATTTACCAGTCAAAATTATTATGAATAAATAGTTTTAATGCTCTTTCCTTTATTCACTCTTTCAATGCTGAGAATAGCATGTTTTTTTACATTAAAAATATGTTGTCTTAAAATTTTAACTGCTTTTTCAAGATTAGAATCTACAATATAATCATATAATTTGATATGTTCTGAATCAACAGTATCCATGGGGGTGACAAAAAGAATATTACCACGGTACTTAAGATATAAAAGGTCAAAAAGTGAATTTAAAGTGTTAATTTGTATTGAGCATCCTGAAAGCTTAGCCAAAACAAGATGAAATTCCATATCTTTTAAAAGCCGGTCTTTTAGATAAATATCCCGTACAGCATTAAGATGATTATCCAGAGCAATTTTTAATAACTTTAATCCCTTTTTATCAATTTTGGAGATAGTTATTGGTAAAAGAGATGTTTCTATTAATTCTCTGAAGTCATAAATTTCTATAATTTCCTTTAAACTTATTTCTTCAGTATAATACCCTCGATTGGGTTCATGTCTAACAAGCCCTTGATATTCAAGCCTTTTTAAAGCCTGGATAACAGGGGTTGTACTCATTTTAAGATGCTTTGCAAGATCGCAGTAAGAAATTTTTTGCCCTGGTATTATTTCATTTAAAAAAAACATCCGACGAATACCCATATAAGCCTCATAGGTAAAGTCATCCTTGGTTTTTTTCTTATTTTTCTTCTTTTGCTTCATTAGGTTAATAAAATATATCAAGGCTTTTATAAAATCAATCAAAATCAATCAAAAATGCAGGCATATTTTTTTTAGAATTATACTTGACTTTTGACTAATAAAAAAGATAATATTCGCAAATCTGATTAAATATCTAATCAGATTTGTGTAATGAAATAAAAATAGCTATAAAATTCAGGAGTATAAAATGGGTTTGTCATTTATGGAAGGCAATGAAGCACTTGCAAG
>JAGLLQ010000487.1 GCA_023140455.1 Desulfobacteraceae bacterium
AACATGGACCTTGAAACAAAATATTCAGATAATCCACTTGAAATTGCTTTAAAATGGGAATCTTCAGGTGCTGAACTGATACATATAGTTGATTTGGATGGTGCTTTTAAAAAGCAAATTATTAATCATGAAACAATAAAACATATCGCTGAAAATACTGATGTTCCTATTCAGGTAGGTGGTGGAATAAGAAATGAAGATACAGTAAAAATGTATTTTGATCTTGGTGTTAACAGGGTGATTATAGGAAGCGAAGCACTTTATAACCCTGATTTTGTATTTACAATTTGTAAAAAATACCCTGGTAAGATTGTCGTTGGCATAGATGCTAAGGATGGAATGGTTGCAGTTGAAGGATGGAGTGAAATATCTGATGTAAGTGCTGTTGAGCTTGCCCAAAAATATGAATCAAAAGGTGTTGCAGCAATCATTTTTACTGATATACGCAGGGATGGGATGCAGACAGGACCAAATATTGAAGCTACAAATGAACTTGCTAAGGCTGTTGATATTCCGGTAATAGCTTCAGGAGGTGTTGCTTCAATTAAAGATATTAAGGAATTACTAAAGTATAAAGAAATTTTTGGAGTTGTTACAGGACGAGCTCTTTATGAAGGAAAACTTGACCTCAAAGAGGCAATAAAAATTTCAATATAGGAAAGTTATGTATATTCCTGAAGAAAAAATTGCTGAGATTATCAATACTTCGGATATTGCTGATATTATATCAGAATCAGTGATTCTCAAAAAATCCGGGCAGAATTTTATGGGTCTTTGCCCATTTCATTCAGAAAAAACTCCTTCTTTTTCAGTAAGCCCGAATAAACAGATATTCCATTGTTTTGGCTGTGGTGTTGGAGGAAACGTTTTCTCTTTTTTGATGAAGTACCATAATATCACTTTTCCTGAAGCAGTTAAAATGCTTGCAAGAAAATATAATATTACAATTAAGGCTGGAAACCTTAGCCCTGAAAAGAAAAAACTATTAGATACCAAAGAAGGTCTTTTCAGACTCAATAAAAAAGTATTGGAATATTTTAATGATTTGTTGTTGAAAAGTGAACAAGGACAAAGGGCCAGACAATATCTTAAAAACCGTGGAACCTCAGATGAAATTATTAATAAATTCCACCTTGGTTTTGCTCCTGATAATTGGGATTCTTTGGTTAATTTTTATAAAAAATTATCAATCCCGAAGAATATTGCTGAAAAATCAGGCCTTGTTTTATTAAAAAAATCAGGATCTGGTTATTATGACAGGTTCAGAAATAGAGTAATGTTTCCGATATTTGACATAAATATGCAAGTTGCAGGTTTTGGTGGCAGAGTTATGGATGATTCTTTACCAAAATATTTGAATTCACCTGAAACGCTTGTTTATAATAAAAGTAGAATTTTATACGGTTTGCATATTTCAAAGAATCATTGCAGGCAAAAAGAACATGTTTATATTGTTGAAGGATATTTTGATTTTCTTTCTTTGTATCAACACGGGGTTAAAAATGTTGTCGCAAGCTTAGGTACTGCTTTGACAAAAGAACATGTTAGATTGCTAAAAGGATATGCAAAGAAAGTTACTCTGGTTTTTGATTCTGATGATGCAGGCATTAATGCTGCAAAAAGAAGCATTGATATTTTTGTTAATGAAGGTATTGAATTGAAAATACTTGTTCTCCCTCAAGGAAATGATCCTGATTCTTTTATTATGGAATATGGGGAAAAAGCTTTTAAACAAAAAGCATCACAAGCCTTGACAATATTACAATTCCTTATGACGCTATCAATAAAGAATCACGGGAGTTCAATCCAAGGAAGGGTTGCTGTTTTAGATGAGATGAAATTATATTTATCACAGATTCAGGACAGTGCTTTAAGGTCTTTGCATATCAGAGAACTTGCTGAAAAGCTTAATATTGATGAAAAGGCAGTCCTTGAAAAAGTCAGGGATGAACATTTATCTTCTATACAAAATAAACCATTTATAGTGGAAGAAAATGATTTTGATTTAGAAGACACACATGAATCTATTAGAAGAGAAAAACAGATGATTGCAATGATGCTGCAATATCCTCAAATAAATAAAGAAGTTAAAGAACGACAAGTTCTTGATTTCTTTTATTCTGAAAGATTAAAAAAAATAGGTAAAAAAGCTTTGTCTTTTGAATGTGATAAAGATCAGTTTTTGTCAAAATTTATGGCAAATATTAAAGATAATAATGAACTTAAAGCTATAGCACCCCTTGTAATGACGGATGTTACAGATATCAAAGAAGTTTTTAATAAATCAGTTAATTTAATGCAAAGGATTATTAAACTTAGAAAGAAAAGTGATAATAATCTTACAAATAAAATTAAAACTGCAGAAAAGAATTGTGATTCTGATGTATTTGAATTGCTTGCAAAGAAACAGAATGAAATTCAGCAGTTACATAACAGGAACTAAATCAGGCTTCTGGGAGGAAATTTATGGCAGGAAAGATTATTGAATCTGAGGCAAATAAACTTATTGAGGAAAAAGAGTTTAAGAAATTGATAAAAAAGGGGAAGAAAGCCGGGTCTCTTTCTTATGCTGAAATAAATCAATTGATTTCTGATGATTTAGTATCTTCAGATCAGCTTGACGATATTGTTGTCCATTTAGAAGGTCTTGGGATTGAACTTATAGACAAAGAAAAAGATAAAGATAAAAAAAAGGCTAAGAAAAAGAAGTCTTTAAAAGTTAAGAAGGGTGATAAAAAAGTAAAAAAAGTTGGCCGGCCTAAAAAGAGCGATACAAAAGAGCCAAAATCAACAAAGTCTAAAAAGAAAACTAAGAAAGAGACAAAATCCGTAAAATCTAAAACAAGTGATAAAAAAGAAAAGAAACAGACTAAAGCTAAAAAAAATACCAAGAAAGTTAAGAAAACTACAAAAGCTGCAAAGAATAGCAAAAAAGCTGTCAAATCACGTGTTGCAAAGAAAAGTTCCAGTTCAGATGC
>JAGLLQ010000488.1 GCA_023140455.1 Desulfobacteraceae bacterium
TTTATTACAACGATCTTTATGATTTTGATCGTGTAAAAACTTTACCTGAAATGATTATAAGACTTTTGCAGAGCCTTGGAGCGGTTTGTATTATTCTTGGGTTGGTTTACCTCATTTTTCCCCTTGCCGAAATTGATCAGAAAGTTTTTACGTTAAGCCTTGTTTTTTTGATAATTTTTATAACCAGCTGGCGGCTGGTCTATCTAAAAATATTAAAAAAAGGATATTTTAATGAGAATATTATTATTGTTGGGTCAAGTGAGCTTTCTATTGCCATTCTGAACAAAATACAGGATACAATAGACTGTGGCTACAGGATTAAGGCAATTTTTCCGGATCCTGATGATGATACAAAAAAAAAAATCAATTCCAAAGATATCTTTTTCATGTATAATATTAGCATGCTTCGTAAAATAGCTGTTTCAGGCGGTGTGAAAAAAATTGTGACAGTTATAAAAGAGCAAAGAGGAAGTTTCCCCATGAAAGAGCTCATCGAATGCAGGACTATAGGTATTGAGATCATAGATGGTTGTTCTTTTTATGAACACCTTGCTGGGAAAGTATTGTCTAATAGAATTAACCCTTCCTGGCTGGTTTTTTCCGAAGGATTTAAAAAATCAGGTTTAAGAATTTTTTTAAAAAGAGTTGAGGATATTATTGGATCACTTATTGCTCTGATAATACTCTCACCAATCCTTGCTGTTACTGCAGTATTAATTAAAATTAGTTCAAAGGGACCTGTCCTGTTTGCCCAGGATCGGATGGGTAGACATAAAAAAGAGTTCCTGATGTATAAGTTCAGATCTATGGTAAATGATGCAGAAAAGCTGACAGGTCCGGTTTGGGCAGATGACGACGATCCCAGAATAACTATGGTTGGAAAAATTATTCGAAAATATCGTATTGATGAACTGCCTCAGTTTTGGGATGTCTTGATGGGCAGGATGAGCCTTGTAGGCCCTAGGCCAGAGAGAAAGTATTTCACCGATCAACTTGAAGAACAGATTCAGTTTTATTCCCAGCGTTTTATCGCAAAGCCGGGTATAACCGGATGGGCGCAGGTTTCTTATGATTATGGCGCTACTGTTGAGGATGCCATTGAAAAACTCAACTATGACCTTTTTTATATTAAAAATATGACTTTACTATTTGATTTGATTATTATTTTGCGGACGATTAAGATTGTTATTTTTGGTAGAGGCGCAAGATAATTTAAAACAAATATTTAGTAAAAACAATTAGTTATGTCAAGCAATCGAAATTATCGAAGAGGCGGAGCTATGTTTATTAATTGGTTGAATAAAAGTTTGCAAATTTTTAGTATCTTTTTGTTAACACTCGTCCTTCTGTCAAATATAAGTTTTGCAGAAGGCAACACATTAATAAAAAAGTATAGAATTGGGGCAGGCGATGAACTCAATATCAATGTATGGAAAGAAGCTGATTTGAACCTTGAATCGGCAAGAGTACGGATAGACGGTAAAGTAACTTTTCCTTTATTGGGTGATCTCCAGGCTGCAGGTCTCACTCCAATGGAGCTTAAAGATAAAATTGAGATCGAACTCAGTAAATTTGTGGAATCTCCAACTGTAACCGTTACTCTGCTTAATTCTGGTAGCCAGAGGTTTTATATTCTCGGCGAAGTGACTTCAACCGGTGAATATCCGATTTTGAAGAATCTGACAGTGATGCAGGCATTTGCTCTGGCAGGTGGATTTACTGAATGGGCATCCAAAAAGGAAATCCTTTTATTCAGAAATGAAAACAATAAAAAGATAACTATTAAAATAGATTATCGGGATATTCTCAAAGGCGATTTCAGTAAAAATATTCCTATTCAGGCAGATGACACACTAATAGTGCCTTAGAGGAGAGAATCCATGAATATAAGAATAAAATTTACAATAATTGTTTTAATGATCATTTTTATGACTGTATGTATTTCTTCTGCTGCTGAAATACACTTTACTCCAAGTTTTTCAGTTTCAGAAGAGTATACTGATAACTATTTCCAGACTGATAATAACACTGAAAGTGAATCTAGCACTGAGTACATGCTGGGACTTGATTTTGAATATATTGAAACAAAAGGAGAGGTAAGCCTGAATTACAATTTATCATATGTAGATTATCATGAGTATGATGATAATGATTCCTGGTTGCATGACCTTGAGCTAATCGGCCTTTTAAACCTGACAAGACACACGGAGCTGACTCTTACAGAATCTTTTTCAA
>JAGLLQ010000489.1 GCA_023140455.1 Desulfobacteraceae bacterium
GCTTTTTCAGCATTTTGTGCAATTTCGTTAATGGTTGAGGACATCTCTTCTGAAGCTGAAGCCACCATATTAACATTGGCTGTAGCCTGTTCCATTGCTGCAGCTACAGAACTTAGATTAGCTGTCATCTCTTCTGAGGCGGCAGCAACTGTGTTTGCTTTTGATGATGTATTTTCAGCAGACTTGTTCATGTTATCAGAGATCCCTGACAAGTTTTGTGATGATTGATTTAGTTTTTCAGAATCCTTTTTTACATTTGAGATCATCTCCTGGGTGTTCCCAATAAACTTGTTGAACCAGTTCGCAAGCTCTTCTGTTTCATCCCCTGAATTGTCTTCAATCCTTTTTGTTAAATCACCTTCACCTTCTGCAATATCTTTGAGCATTTCAATAATTTTTTTGATAGGTCCTACAACACCTTTGACAATAACAAAATATGATATAGCTATTGCTGCTATCATAATAAGCAGGACAATTGTAACTATTTTAAAGATTGCTTTGGTGATATCATTTTGTACATCTTTTTCTTTTTTTGCAAGAGCCGCAGCTACATCATCAACATAAATCCCTGTCCCGATATTCCAGTCCCAACCCTCAAGTCTTTTACAAAATGAAAGTTTTTCTACCGGTTCTTCTGATCCGGGTTTTGGCCACATGTAGGTTACAAATCCACCTTCTATATTTTCTGCAGCAACTCTATTTAATTCTTTAAATAAATATTTTCCGTTAGGATCTTGTACATTAATCATGTTTTTTCCCTGAATCTCAGGTTTTACAGGATGAAGGATATTAACTCCTTTTGAATCCTGAATAAAGAAATATCCTTTTTTATCTTTGCCATAACGTATATCACCTATGCTCTGGAGTGCACCTTTTTTTAAAAGTTCAGTTGTTGCATCTACATACATGCCACCACCAATTATCCAACCCCAGTCTTTGAATAATTTCACATATGAAATTTTATCCACAGGCTTTTCAAAACCAGGTTTGGGCCATTTATAATCAACAAACCCTGCACCTTTTTCCTTTGCAATATCATCCATAGCTTTAAAAAAGAATTTACCGTCAGGGTCTTTTAATCCAAGAAGGGCTTTCCCATTCAATGACGGTTTAATAGGATGCATAATCATGTTCCCGCCTGTATCCTGTATCCAGAAATATCCTTTGCCATCACTGTCCCATCGCATTGTTTCAATAATGCTTCTAGCATATTGTTTTTTATCTTCTGCGTTGGCGAAATCACTATTGCCGGCAGCAGCAATAAATACTGTAAATGCTTGATTTACAGCTGTTCTGACTCTATCTCCATAATCCTTACGCAGCTGTTCTTTATTAATAGAATCCTTAAATTGTTCTTGAGCTATAGTATGTGCTGCATTTACCATGTTTTTCAGAGATTCTTTTTTTTCCTGCATAATATCTGTACGATATTCATCTATTGCAAGCTTGCCTTGCTGTTTAAGAGCAGAAATAGAAAAGATAAGGGAAACTCCCACGACAATAACCAGTGAAACTACCATAAGAAAATTGACTTTGGCACCAATTTTAAGTTTCATAATGGACTCCCAATTGTTTTCGTAATTACCCACGATTTTTTGTTAATAATTGAATATTCTATACTCATCTCCTAGGAAAAGCAAATTAAAATTATATTTTTAAATATTGACATTTGAATGTAAAATTCAGAAGATTGACAAAGGAATAAAAATAAAGGAATAAAAAAATATGAATCTGATAATTACCAATGGTATGGTTCTAACCATGAACAAAACAATGGAAATCATTGAGCGCGGGTTTGTGCTTATTAAAGATGGTAAGATAGCAAAGACAGGGAAACAA
This sequence comes from Desulfobacteraceae bacterium, assembly GCA_023140455.1. Next base: position 1,840 of record JAGLLQ010000489.1, read on the forward strand.
GAGGATTATGTCGACAATGGTGTAGACAGAATTATTGATGCAAAAGGTGGAATAATTATGCCTGGACTCATCAATACCCATACCCATGCATCCATGACTCTGTTTCGAGGACTTGCCGATGATCTTCCTTTAATGGAATGGCTTCAGGAGCATATATTCCCGGCAGAAGCAGGCCTTACTGAAGAGAAAGTATATAAAGGAGCTATGCTTGCCTGTGCTGAAATGATTTTGTCCGGTACAACCTGCTTTTGTGACATGTATCTGTTTGAAGATCAGGTTGCAAAAGCAGCAAAACATGCAGGGATGAGAGCTGTAGTCGGGGAAGTTCTTTATGATTTTCCTTCTCCAAACTATGGTGAACTTGATAAGGGTTTTGAATATGTTGAAAGCATGATTGATAAATATAAAAATGATTCTTTGATAGTTCCTGCTGTAGAACCTCATTCAACATATCTTTGTGCACCAGAACTGTTAAAACGCGCATCAGATTTAGCTGTTAATTCTAATATCCCTCTTATAATTCATGTTGCAGAAACTTTAAGTGAGCAGGATCAGATAAAAGAAAAATACAATAAAACCCCGGCTCAGTTCTTAAATGACCTCGGGGTTTTATCACCCAATCTTGTGGCATGTCATTCAGTTCATTTGTCAGAAGATGATATTAAATTTTTTAAAGAAAATGATGTAAAAGTTGCACATTGTCCTGAAAGTAATATGAAACTTGCATCAGGCGTGGCACCTGTTCCAAAACTGCTTGAGCAGGGAGTCTGTGTGGGCCTTGGAACAGACGGATGTGCAAGCAATAATGATCTTGATCTTTTTTTGGAAATGGATAAAGCTGCCAAGATTCATAAGGTTTTTTCCATGAATCCAGAGGTTGTTGATGCTGAAACAACAGTCAGAATGGCAACAATAGATGGTGCAAGAGCATTAGGGCTTTCTGATATTACAGGTTCCATTGAAATTGGTAAAAAAGCTGATATAATAGTTGTTGATACAAATAAGCCACATCTTGTTCCAATGTATAATCCATATTCTCATCTTGTATATTCTGTTAATGGTAATGATGTAGCAGCAACAGTGATCAATGGGAAAGTAGTTATGGAAGATGGTAAGCTTTTTACAATGGATATTGAAAAAGTTATGGATGATGTAAAATCCATTGCAGTTGATATTAAAGCAAATGATATGAAAAATTGAGTATTAAATTATGAATTCAAATGAAAAACAGGCAGATATTCTTTTTCTGAATGCAAAAGTTGTAAATGTTTTTACAGAAGAAGTTATAGAACAGAATGTTGCTGTAAAAGATGGATATTTTTTGGGTTTTGTGATGAAAGCGATGCTGAAAAGTATGATGCAGAGAAAATTATTGATTTAAAAGGCATGTACATGGTGCCGGGATTAATTGATGCCCATGTTCATATTGAAAGCTCCATGACTACGCCTGAAAACTTTGCAAAAGCAGTCCTCCCATGTGGAACCACAACCTGTATCGCCGATCCCCATGAAATTGCCAATGTTGCAGGATTAGATGGTATTGAATATATGATCAATTCTGCAAAAAAGGCAGCTATGAATATATTATTTGCTCTTCCATCCTGTGTGCCGGCAACACATATGGAAACATCAGGAGCATCCCTTGATGCAGCTCAGCTTAAAAACATGATAAATCATCCCAAAATAGTCGCTCTTGCTGAAATGATGAATTATCCCGGGGTTATTTTTAAAGACCCTGATGTAATGGCAAAAATACAACTTGCAAAAGATGCTTGCAAACCCATTGACGGGCATGCTCCAAACGTTACAGGAAAAGACCTGTTTGCATATGCAGGAGCAGGTATTTTAAGTGATCATGAATGCACAACTTACATAGAGGCGATTGAAAAACTAAGGCTTGGAATGCATATCATGGTACGCGAGGGAACCTGTGCTAAAAACCTTGATGACCTTTTTCCGGCAATAAACGAAAAAACATATAACAGGATGATGTGGTGTACTGATGACAGGCATCCAGAAGAGATAATAACTAAAGGGCATGTTGATGATATAGTAAGGAAAGCAATCAGAAAAGGGCTTGACCCTGTAAAAGCTATTAAAATGGGCAGTATTAATGCAGCTGATTATTTTAATATCAGTGATGCAGGTGCAATCGCTCCGGGGCGGCGTGCTGATTTTATTATTACAGAAGACCTTAAAGAGTTTAAAATAGACAAAGTTTTTGTCAAAGGAGTCCTTGCAGGTAAGGCGGATTCATCGGATAATGATAAAGAGATTTTGTCATATCCCAAAGTAATGAATGTTAAAAAGAGCCTGGTTGATTTTTCAATACCAGCTGAAAATAATGACAATACGCAAATCAGAGTTATTGAGGCAATACCTGATCAGGTTGTAACAAATGAGAAAATTTGTAAACCAAAACAGGAAAACAGCTTTTTAATATCTGATCCTGCAAGAGATATTTTAAAAATTGCGGTGATTGAACGATATTCAGGCAATATGCGAACCGGTAAAGGATTTGTG
>JAGLLQ010000049.1 GCA_023140455.1 Desulfobacteraceae bacterium
AAACCCTGCCCTCCATATTCAGGATCTGCTGTAAGAGCTCCCCACTCACCTTCCATGAGAAGTTTGTGAACACGTTTAAGACATTTAGGGACTTCAACCCTGCCATTCTCAAACTTCACACCTTCTTTGTCACATTCAGTATAAGTAGGAAGAATCTCTTTAATTGCAAGATTTCTTGCTTCGCTTACCACCATCTTAAACATCTTCTTATTAAAATCGCTGTATTTTTTGTACTTTAAAAATCTTTCAACATTGAGCTGCTCATATAAAACAAAATCAACATCTTTTTGATCTGAAATCACATCTGCCATTACTTGTTCCCCCTTAATACTTTAATAAGCTCTATTGTTGGTAAGTAAATGTTACTTACCTACCCGGTCATTGTCAAGACAAAAATCGTAATGAACTTATTAATCTACTTATTTTTCAAATTAAATTTGCCTAAGGATACAATATGTTGTAGACTGATCTTGATTGAATTCTTATCAAAATTGACCAAAATATTATTTAGTTAATGGAGCATTATGCCATCAATAAAATTATTTAACGCGGGTCAACAACACATTCAAAACACGATACGATTTTTTATTCTGCCTATGACTTTCATTTTAGTCTTTATTCTAATGATCATATTTTTTGCAACAACTGCCCTTTGTAAAGATAAGGTACTTATAAGAATTGGAGTATACGAAAATAATCCAAAAATTTATACAGCCGCTAATGGCAGTGTTACTGGCTTTTGGCCAGATCTAATAACACATATTGCGAACAAAGAGAACTGGAACATAAAATACGTCCATGGAAGCTGGAATGAATGCCTCCAAAGATTATTAGAAAACAAGATAGATATAATGCCTGATGTCGCCTTTACAGAGAAACGAAACAAGCTATATGCTTTTTCCAAAAACCCTATTCTGACAAGTTGGTCAAGGCTTTATGTCAAAAAACATGATAAAGGCATCAAATCAATTACTGATCTGCAAAACAAAAAAATAGCTGTTCTAAAGGGGAGTGTTAATTTTGAAGGTGCCAGCGGAATAAAGGAAATAGTTCAAAGCTTTAACATAGATTGTACTTTTTTAGAACTTGATAACTACAACAAAGTATTTGAGGCTGTAAATAATACTTTGGCTGATGCTGGAGTGACAAATAGAAACTACGGTAATAAAAATGAAAAAAAATTTAACCTCAAAAAGACAGCTATAATTTTTCAACCCATAAATATGAAATTCGCTTTTCCAAAAAATTCTTCAATAGCAAAACATTGTTCTGAACGAATAGATTTTCACATGGACAATTTTCTTGATGATAACAATTCCCTCTATTACCAATTGCTGGAAAAATATTTTGAAACAGAAATAGCCCACAAAACTGTTGAAGTGTTCCCCTTGTGGCTTAAAACTGTATTAAAAAGCATAGTAATTCTACTCTCTTTCTTAATTCTTGTAATCATCATATCAAGGGTGCAGGTAAAAAGAAAAACAAGGGAATCAGAAACCAAAAACAAGGCGTTGCGGGAGAGTGAAGCACATTACAGACAATTATTTGATTCACTTCCATATGGTGGCGAGATTATTGATATAGAAGGTAAAATTACTAATTGCAGTCTAAGCACTTCTAAGATGCTTGGTTATAAAATGGATGAACTCATTGGAAAGCATATTACAAATTTTGTAGATGAAAATACTGTCAAAATTTTTCAACAGCATTTCCCAAAAATATTAAAAGGTGAATCCCTTTTTTTAGAAGCATGCATGATTCATAAGAATGGCAACATAATCAATGCTCTACGGGCTACACAACCTATTGTCAATGCTGATGAAGAAGTAGTAGGTATGCTTGCACTTAGTATAGACATAACCAAACGAAAACAAGCGGAAAAGGCACTGAAAAAAAGTGAAGAAAGATATCGAATTTTAGTGGAGAACGCCAACGATGCAATATTTATTGCACAAGATGAAGTTATTAAATTTTCAAACCGAAAAACTGAAGAGCTAACCGGATACTCGGCAGAAGAGATGAGCAAGATACCTTTTATTGAGATAATCCATCCTGACTACAGGGCAACAGTTATTGACAGGCATAAAAACCGGCTGAAAGGCGAAGAATCTATCCAGACTTATACATTTAAAATTATCAATAAATCTGGATTAGAAAAGACTGTGCAGCTCAATACAGCCTTAATCCAATGGGAAAATAGACCTGCTACACTAAATTTTTTAAGAGATATTTCACAACAAATCAAGATTGAATCTCAACTCCTGCAAGCCCAGAAAATGCAATCCATCGGCACCCTCGCTGGAGGCATAGCCCATGATTTTAATAATATTCTCTTTCCAATTGTAGGTCATACAGAGATGCTATTACAGGATGTCTCTGAAAACAGCCCTTTACGGTCCAGCCTTGAAGAGATCTATACCGGCGCCTTAAGAGCCAGAGATCTGGTGAAACAGATCCTTACATTCTCACGCCAGGAGAGCAGTGAATTGAAATTACTGAAAATGCAGCCTATTATCAGGGAAGCATTAAAACTTCTCAGGTCCACAATCCCTACAACAATTGAAATCAAGCAGAATATCATGAACAACTGTGGGATAATTAAAGCTGATCCTACTCAAATTCATCAAATTGTGATGAATCTTGTAACTAATGCTTATCATGCCATGGAAGATACTGGGGGGAAACTGAAAGTAAATCTCAAAGAAATTGAATTTAATAAGCAGGATATACTATCGCACGGTGCGGAGCCAGGAGTTTATGCATGCTTGACCGTGACAGACACTGGTGTGGGAATAAACAAAAATATAATAGAAAAAATTTTTGACCCGTTTTTTACCACTAAAGTACAAGGGAAAGGCACTGGTATGGGACTTTCAGTAGTATATGGCATTGTTAAAAATATGAATGGAACAATTCAGGTATATAGTGAACCTGATAAAGGAACTGAGTTACATGTTTATCTGCCAATAGCTGAAAAATCAGCTAAAGCACAGGGAATCCGGACACAAGGACTTCTCTTGAAAGGCAATGAACAAGTTCTGCTTGTAGATGATGAAGAAGGCATAGTGGCAATAGAAAAACAGATGCTGGAGCGTTTAGGATATCAAGTTACTTCATTCACATGCAGCAATGAAGCTCTTGAGGCTTTCCGATTAAATCCTGATAAATATAATATTGTTATTACTGATATGGCAATGCCAAACATGTCTGGAGACAAATTGTCAGCTGAACTGATAAAAATACGCCCTGATATCCCCATATTGCTTTGTACCGGATTTAGTGAAACCATGTCCAAAAAAAAAGCAGCATCTTTTGGCATTAAAGGCTTTCTATTCAAACCAATTGTGATCAAGGATCTTTCTCAAAAGGTACGGGAAGTGCTGGATGAAAATTTTAAAACCCTTTGACGAATTAATTTGATTAGTGTATATTTAAGTTACTCTTACAGAAAGCTCTTCTCTCCACAACTTGAGTCGTTCTGTCAGTTCATTCTCTCTTGTTTCTACACCTCTTCGTAAAGTTGGATTTTTTTGTTAACCAGGCACCAGGATATTCATATGGTGCTCTTTAATAATTCAAAAGAGAAGGAGGCATCTATGGAAAACCACACAATTTATTATGACACAATTACCAGGTTAACAACTGCCATTTCTCAGTGCAAAGATCCGGAAGAAGTAGCCCTGATCACCGCCGAAAGCGTTAAAACAGCTTTTAAAGCTAGAGGCTGCTCAGTGTTTTTAGTGAACAGGGAAACCCGTGAGTTAGGCCTTGTTGCATCATCCGGCTTAAGCTCTGAATACCTGACCAAGGGGCCGATCCATTTTATGCAGACCATCAGGGAGGCAAAAGACGCTGTCCCGGTTGCTATTTTTGATGTTATGGATGATCCAAGAATCGAATATCCAAATGAAGCCAAAAAAGAAGGGATCTCTTCTTTATTAGGAGTCCCCATTATCAGCCATGATAAAATTCTCGGTGCGCTCCGCATTTACACTAAAGAGCCATGGGAATTTTCAATTAATGATATCACCCTTGCCCAGGCTGTTGCATTGATCTGCGGTATGGCCATGGACATGTGCAGAATGTACAAAGGCTATAAAACCAGCATTGAAATCCTTAAAAACATGAGAGGAAAAGATTCATTCGGTTCAAACAAATGGACCCCCCATGAAGGAGTCCCCAAAAGTGTTGACCCGTCAATTTGTGATTATTAAGGCCTTTATCAGCCCATCATTCTTTCAGGCAGCTTTGGCATCACTCTTAGCTGCCTGAAATTTAATTGCAGTGTTTTGTTAAATTCATAATCGTGATGTTTTTATACACATTTTTATCACATTTTTTTCATATTCACTTTGCTCGCATATACCAGTATATTTAGAAAAGCATCTTTAAAAAGAAAAACTGCTCTTAAAGGTAAATAGGAATTTGATTCTCATGAAAAGAATTGATTTTTTATGCATACGGCTGATTATCTTTATATTAATAATCTTTTCTGATCAGGCACTATGTAATACTATTCTTACAGAAGAAGAACAGACCTATTTACGTCAAAAAAAAACTATTGTCTTTGTCAGTCAAACCAC
>JAGLLQ010000490.1 GCA_023140455.1 Desulfobacteraceae bacterium
TGAACTTATAAAAGCAAACTCAAAACATCAGTTTATAAATGGATTTTCAACAATTATTGGCCCGGCAGCAGGCGGTATTTGTATTGCATCTTTTGGATATACAGCTATATTCGCTGTGAATGCTTTCTCTTTTTTCGTGTCAGCAATTTTTGAGTTGTTTTTAAAACTTCCTTTAAATCATCGACCAAATGACATAAAAGCAAAATTTACAAAAGAACTATTTGACGGATATAGATATATTGTTAAGAAAAAATCTTTGCTCATTCTTCTTTTTATGGTGGGATTGATACATTTTTTTGTTGGATATATTGAGGTGTTTATACCTGTAATCGCACTCTCTTTCGGTGACACAGGACCTGAGGCTCTTGGTTTTTTTCATACTGCATTTGGCATTGGTACAATATTAATAACAATTTTATTAAGTTTAAAAACTTTGTTTTCAGATGAGAGAAAAACTTTATTTGCAAGTGTCTTTTCAATCGGTGTTATATTTATTTTAATTGCAGTCCCTGAAATCTTTTCAATCAAATCAGTTTTTGCATATTTGCCTTTATTTGTACTTTTAGGATGTTCAATCATTCTTGCCGGAGTTTCTTTTAAGACACTTCTTCAAAAAAATGTGGATAATGATTATGCAGGCAGAGTTTTTGCAATAGCGGGTTCGATAGGAAACAGTTCCATACCTCTTGCAATGATTGTTTTTGGTTTTTTATTAGAATATTTCAGCCTTCAGAATTTACTTTATCTATGTGGTTTAGTATTGTTACCATTAAGTTTAATTTCTTATAAGTTGTATAAAGGATATGATAATGAATAAAAATAATGAACGGAAAATTGAACGCACCCAGACTGGAGTTCGAATAGAAAAACGGATTTTAAAAGTATTAAAAGGTTTTGCAGGATATCATGATATTTCTCTTGGTGATTTGATAGAAGGGATTGTGCTTCATACGTTTGAAGGGAAAGCCCCATTCAGTGAAAAATCATTGAAAAAGATAGAAGAACTTAAAAAAGTATATAATCTTGATTTGACAGCAGAAGACAGTCACAAGTTACAGGAATAGGTAAAGACAGATTCCATGCCTATTTTAATAACCACTTTTCAAGCATATCAGAGAGAACCTGTGGTTTTACAGGTTTGGTGAGATAATCATCCATACCGGCCTCAATGCATTTGTTACGGTCTTTTTCCATTGCGTTGGCAGTCATTGCAATGATGGGGATGTTTTTTATTTTGGAATCCAAATTGCGAATTTCCTGTGTGGCCTTATATCCATCCATCTCAGGCATCTGACAATCCATTAGAATAATGCTGTATTGGTTTTTAGATAAAGCCTTAAGTGCTTCGTTTCCATTTTCAGCAACATCACACTTGTACCCAAGCTTTTTTAATATTGCTATTGCAACTTTTTGATTTATTTGGTTATCTTCAGCCAGAAGGATTCTAAGTTTACTTTTTTGATCTTCTGCAAGAGAGTGCTGGGTAATAATTGTTTCAGTCTGTTTGGTATTATCCTGAGTTTTTATTCCTGAAACCAGTGCAAGACAGTCAAAAAGCTGTGATTGTTTAACAGGTTTGGTTAGATATACTGCAAACCCGATTTTTTCAAACCGCTTTGCATCTCCTCGATTTCCCATAGAAGTCATGAGTACAAGTGTTGTATTTTTCAAATCAGGATCTTGTTTAATTTTTTTCCCTAGGGTTTCCCCATCCATTTCAGGCATCTGCATATCAAGGATTGCTATTTCAAAGATAGCATTATTATTGACTGCCTGTTTTAGTTTTTTTAATGCCTGTTCACCACTTGAAGCTTCATCATAATGACATCCCCACAGCTTCAATTGCTCTTTTAAAAGATATCGGTTGGTATCATTGTCATCTACGATTAATATGTGTTTCCTGCTTATATCCTGTGGTACAATAATTTTTTTAGTTTCGCTGTCAGCCTGTTTTTTAAAATTCGCAGTGAACCAGAATTCAGAACCGATACCTTCCTCACTTTCAACATGCATTTCACCACCCATCATCTCTGAAAGCTGTTTTGAAATGGTAAGCCCCAGACCTGTACCCCCGTATTTTCGGGTTGTTGAACTGTCTGCCTGGGAAAAGGACTGGAAGATAGCATTAATGCGATTTTTTGGAATACCAATCCCAGTGTCAGTAACACTGAAGCGAAGAGTAACTGAAGATGCCTCATCTTCTTCCAAAGAGACTCTTATTACTATTTCCCCTTTTTCAGTAAACTTGATTGCATTGCCGGAAAGGTTGATCAATATCTGGCGCAGCCTGCCCGGATCGCCTATTAATAAAGACGGAATTTTATGATCTGTCATGCAGATAAATTCCAGACTTTTTGTATGGGCTTTTACAGCAATAAGATCGATAAGCTTATCCATTGTCAGTCTTAAATCAAAATCAATGTTTTCAAGCTCATATTTTCCTGCTTCAATTTTTGAGTAATCAAGTATGTCATTAATGATATTTAATAATGCATCACCGCTGCTTTGTATTGTCTCAGTAAATTCTTTCTGTTCTTGAGTTAATAAGGTTCCAAGCAGAAGGTGTGTCATGCCGATAACACCATTCATGGGTGTACGGATTTCGTGACTCATGTTTGCAAGAAATTCA
>JAGLLQ010000491.1 GCA_023140455.1 Desulfobacteraceae bacterium
ACGGCAAATGCCCGGATCATAAAACGGAGCCTAAAAAAGTAAAAGAATCAAACTACTTTTTTTCCATGAGTAAATATCAGACATGGCTGATCGACCACATAAAAAAGAACCCTGATTTTATCAGACCAAAACAATACAAAAACGAAATTCTCTCCTTTTTAAAGGAACCTCTGGAAGACCTTTGCATTTCAAGACCCAAATCACGCCTTACCTGGGGTATAACGTTACCCTTTGACAAAGAATATGTGACCTATGTCTGGTTTGACGCATTGCTAAACTATGTTTCAGGGCTTAATTATCCTGATGGAGATCTTTTCAATAAATTTTGGAATACTACTGAGCATTTTGTAGCAAAAGATATAATAAAACCCCATGGAATTTACTGGCCGACAATGCTCAAAGCAGCAGGGATAGACATATACCAGCATTTAAATGTCCATGGCTTCTGGAATGTTGAAGGAAGTAAGATGTCCAAAAGCATTGGCAATGTCACTGACCCGTTTAAAATTATTGAGCTATACGGGCTTGATCAATTCAGATATTTTCTTGCAAGAGAAATGACCTTCGGACTTGATGCAAATTTCACTGAAGATACACTTATCTCCAGAATAAACTCTGACCTTGCAAATGACCTTGGCAATCTTCTTTCAAGAGTACTTGCAATGATCCAAAGGTATTTCAATGGAGTGGTTCCCCCATCTGACAAAGAGATTGAAAAAGATGATGGTATATCTTTAAAAAGACGGGCTGACATATGTATAAATACCTTTAAAGAAAAAATGGAGAATATTGAGTTTCATAAAGGCATAGCTGTAATATGGGATTTTATCAGTATTATGAATAAATATATTGACACAAATGCTCCATGGGCACTTGCAAAAGATGAAACCCAAAAAGCAAAACTTGAAACTGTCCTTTACAACCTCACTGAAGGGCTTCGGGTTGTATCCGGCCTTATTTCTCCCATTATGCCGGCCACCTGTATAAAAATGCAGCAGGCACTGGGACTTGAAACAAAAGAGAACGGTACAACACTTTTAATTGATGAAATAAGTTGCTGGGGCCAGATAAAAAGTGGTACAAAATTAGATAAGCCACCGATTTTATTCCCAAGAATTGATACAAAAAACAAATAATATCAAAATGATATATATTTATTAAACCATTATTTCACCTTGAATAATAATACCCGACAATATACATGGCGGATGCTAAAAAAGCAGGCCCACGCTGAAATAGATCAAAGAAAAAAACAAGATTTTCAAAAACTGAAAAAGCCTGCGATATATATTTCTTTAACAGCTGCTCTGCTATTGGTTGGGATAATTTGTTTAAATTTTCTCTATTCCTCCCTATTTTCTGATAAGGCCACGCAGGTTGAACCTCCAAAAAAGGAAATTACATTTGAAACAGATGAAAAAATTGAACCGCCAAAGTTTTCAAACATTGAAATAAAAAATATTCTTGAGAATCAAAATTTTTTAAATTCAACAGAAAAAAGTTTTAATATAACTTTTAGAGATGAACCTTATAAAATAATCACAAGCCTTGATATCTCTTTACAACAATTTCTTATTAAAAAACTTGACCGGCTAAAACAGCTTACCCGAGGAAAACCTCAACGTATTGCAATGGTTGTAATGGAAGCTGATTCAGGAAAGATCCTTGCTCTTACGGGCTTTGATCTATTAAACCCTGATGAAAATCTATGTTTTAAAAGTAACTTCCCTGCAGCTAGCATATTCAAAATCATCACTGCTGCAGCTGCAGTTGAAGAACTTGGATTCACACCTTATACTCCACTTTATTTCAATGGAAGTAAATATACTTTATATAAACGGCAACTTAAAAATGTAAAAAATAAATACACTACTAAAATATCATTCAATAATGCTTTTGCAGAATCAGTAAATCCTGTTTTTGGAAAAATTGGAAGAAACAGACTTGGAAATATAATTTTAAAAAAATATTCTGACAAATTCGAGTTTAACAAAAATATTGACTCTGAACTTGTATTTGAACCAAGTAAATTAAAAATTACTGACAACCCTTATAAATGGGCAGAAGTAAGCTGTGGGTTTAACCATACAACAACCATATCTCCCCTTTTTGGAGCCATGATATCAAGTACTATAATTAATGATGGTAAAAGAGTTTCCCCGTCAATTGTTGAAAAAATAGTAGACTCACAAAATGATATAATTTATGATAAGAAGAATATAATGCTTACTGGGGCTGTCAGTCAGAATACTGCATCTGTCGTGCAGAGTCTGATGCAAAAAACCATAGAAACCGGCACAGCAAAGAAAACTTTTAAAGGATACAATCGGGATAAAATCCTTTCAAAGCTTGTAATTGGTGGCAAAACAGGTTCTATATATAATAAGGAACATACTATTAAATATGATTGGTTTACAGGCTTTGCAAAAACAAAAATTATGACCACTGATGGTAAGAAAAATGCAATTGCAGTGTCAATTGTTGTTGGACACGGAAATTATATTGGCACCAGAGCTGGTAATTATGGCAAAATGATAATCAAGGAATATTATAAAAACATTTGAGGGAATATGAAATTAAACAAATATTTAAATAAGCTTCTCGGCATAAATATTGAAGTCGGCAAATCAATCAATAATGCAAAAAACAATTCGATCATTTTATTCCCATATACCCCAAACAGGTTTAACTGCGGAATCTCAGCTCTTGTAGCTTATAAAGGGAAAGACAAAGATGATAAGCCTGATATACTCGGGCAAATAGAGACTCTTGTTAAAAAAATACAAAAAAACTCTATAATTTCTGACTCAGACAAAGATACAAACCTGATTAACAAAAACTATCTTGGTGGCAATAACACTCTTGTAAACCTTTTAAACAGTGCTCACATCTTAAGAGAAAACAAACCTTTTCTTTCTATTGTTTCTGAGCAATCCCGGGAAAGCCGCATAAAAAAAATAACAAAAACCTTATCGGATATAATAGCAACTGCAAAAAATGATTTTAAACAGAAGATGGCAATTTTGCCTCAAAAAGAGGTAAAAATAATTTCAGAAAGACTTGAAAAGCTCCAGGATACTTTCTGGTGCCTCGAAAAAGAAGTCCTTAATAATATTGAAAAAATTAATAATCTTATAATACGCCGCTCTGAATCAAAAAACAATTGCTCAATTCAAATATATAAACAAATCAATGCGGTTTTAAACAGTTTAGACAGATTAGAAGTAAGAGGAAGAGATTCTTCCGGTGTATCCCTGATTTTTACATTTACCAAGGATGAATTTGAAAAATTCAGGGCATCGCTTATAGAAGAAGGTCTGTCAGACAGATTAAAACAAAGAA
>JAGLLQ010000492.1 GCA_023140455.1 Desulfobacteraceae bacterium
TGATAAAGTCAGAAGCTCTGTTTGGGACAGACGTATCTTTTAAAAAATCACCTTCACTTTCACCGCATCCTCTATGGTCAAATCTTAGGAATCCTATATTATTTTGAGGTAGAAGTTTGGATAATATTGTCTGTTTTGCAGAATTTTTTGAACCTTCAAGTCCGTGTGAACCGATCACAACCGGCAGGTTTCTCTCTTTAACTTCATGGCGGGGAAGATGGAGAACACCCTTTATCAGCAAGTTGTCTGCATAAAATTCTATATTTTTTTCTGCTATTTCCATGGCTGTACTTAATGCCCTAAAAATGATATAAGATCAACCTCTTTTGTGTTAATTTTATAAGTAGAAATTTTTCAAATAATTATTAAGGTAATTATGACAGTAAAAAAAAGAAAAGTATATGAATTTGAAATAATTGACATAGCTTTTGGTGGTAAAGGACTTGCAAAACCAGATGGGTTTCCTGTCTTTATAGACCGTGTGCTTCCGGGCGATAAAGTTCTTGCCAAAGTTATAAAAAAGAAAAAGAATTTTGCCGAAGCAAGGCTGATTGAGTTTTTAGAAAAGTCACCTGCAAGGGAAAAGGCGCGCTGTGAATATGCATCATATTGTGGTGGGTGTAAATGGCAGGAACTTCCCTATGAAGCTCAGCTCCAATACAAAAAGAATCATGTTCAAGAATCTTTGGAGCATATTGCTAAACTAAATGATGTAAAGGTTAACAATGTAAAAGTTTCGGATAATATATTTAATTATAGAAATAAAATGGAATTTTCATGTTCTGATAAACGCTGGCTCCTTCCCGAAGAACTTAGTAATCCTGATATTAAAAAAGATTTTGGCATAGGACTGCATGTCCCTGGAACTTTTGACAGAGTCATTGATCTTAAAAGATGTGAAATACAGCCTGAACTTGGCAATCAAATATTGGATCATGTCAGAATATTTATTAAAAATTCAGGTGTCCCCGCATATGGACTACGATCCCATGAAGGGTTCTGGCGGTTTTTAATGTTACGTCATTCTTATCATTTTGATAAATGGATGGTTAATATTGTGACTGCTCAAGAAAACGATGAGCTGCTAAAAAAACTTGCTTTAGAACTGATTGAGAAATTTCCTCAAATTGATTCTGTTGTAAATAATGTCACTTCAAGAAAAGCTGGAATTGCAATAGGTGAATACGAGAAAGTTCTTGCCGGAAAATCATATATTAAAGAAAAACTTGGGGATTTTACATTTAAGATTTCAGCAAATTCATTTTTCCAGACAAATACAAAAGGTGCTGAAAATTTGTATTCAATTGTTTCTGAATATGCAAATCTTACAGGCAAAGAAAGAGTGTTGGATCTGTACTCTGGCACTGGAACCATTCCCATCTGGCTTTCAAAAGATGCAAAAGAGATAGTAGGCATTGAGATTATAGATAGTGCAGTAGAGGATGCAAGGAAAAATGCTGAGCTTAACAATATTACAAATTTAAAATTTCTTATCGGTGATATTAAAGATGTTTTACCATCTTTTAAACAAATCAGTAACGAAATTGATGTAATGATTATAGACCCGCCAAGAGCAGGTATGCACAAAGACGTTTTATCCCAGGTTTTGATGCTTTTACCTGAAAAAATTGTATATGTATCCTGCAACCCTGCAACCCTTGCAAGGGATCTTGAAGTACTCAGTACAAAGTATAATGTTCTTGAAGTGCAACCTGTGGATATGTTTCCCCACACTTTTCATATTGAATCTGTTGCTAATCTTTCATTAAAAACAAAATAGAAATTTTATGCAATATATGATGTATAGATCAATTTTATCAATGTAGCTGCTACAATGAAAATAAAAAAAACACGGACAAAGCTTGTGTCCTTCAGGATTACAAGTCTGGAGCCGGCAAAAGCACCTATTATTTGACCTGTTCCCATACATATGCCCACAAGGAATAATACTTTGCCTCCTATTATAAAAAAAATAAGAGCAACAAAATTGCTTGTGAAATTTGTGAATTTTGTAAATGCAGTTGCCTTTTTCAGGTTAAGCCCAATCAACATTACAATACCAATAACCCAGAAGGATCCTGTGCCGGGACCAAAAAAGCCATCATAAAAACCAAGTACAAGGCCTGCAACAATGTAGAAAATATTTTTGTTAATTAAAGGTTCTCTTGTTTTTTCACCAAGGTTTGGAGAAAAAATTGTATAAAAGAAAATTATACATAGAAATATGGGGATTATTATATTAAGAAACCCAGCTGATAAAAATTGTATTGTTATTGCACCTGTACAAGCTCCAATAGCTGTAAATAATATTGCTGTTTTAATCTCAGAGAATGAGATAAGACCTTTTCTACTGTAGTTGAAAGCGGCTGTAAAACTTCCAAAACTGCTTTGCAGTTTGTTTGTGCCAAGTGCATAATGTGGCGGGATACCGAATGAAAGTAAAACCGGCACTGTTATTATTCCGCCACCGCCGGCTATGGAATCAAAAAAACCAGCAATTATGCCTGTGAGAAAGAAAATAATGTAATGAATAAGTGTGAATGTCTGAAAATCAATTTCCATTCACGCTTTCTACCGCAGCGCTGTTTTACAGTCAAGCATTGATACTGAATTATGAAAAATTAAATAGAGAGGATTTGACTATAGATCAAACATTGCGTTTTTTAAACCACCTAAATATAAATATTACAATTTTACCAGATAGATACAATGGAACTATTAATATTATTCCCATAATTTGCAGTGCTAAACTTATAATTTTGAAATAGTGGTCATAAACAATGTTATTGTTTACAGTATACACACCTGTGAGAAGCACCATGGGCGCATCATATCCTGCTTCATATTCTATGCTTCCGTCCTGATGTTCAGTAACAACTACCGGGTCATGTTGCCATATATCATTTGCCATTTTTTGCGAGATGCTAAGATCAAGCGACTCTATAGTAATGCTGTCTTCTGCCTTTTGTATAATATATGGAGAGTTTTGGTCTGGATCCATTATTTTTTTATCGTAAAAAATGGATGGTCCACCATCAACAAAAATACTAAATTTTGCAGGTGGTTTTTGGATTCTAATCGAATGATTTTGTGAATACTTAGCAAAAAAAACTATTCCACCAAATTTATCAGATGATTCTGTTGTTGTTCCGGTTAGACATCCAACTACAATCAATACTGTAAATAATAAAATACAAAATATTCCCCACCAGCATTTTTTAACAAAACCAAGTTTTTTCATTTTATCTCATCTTATAAAATTACCCGGGAAAGAAAAATTCCCAAATAAACCAAAGTACAGCATATAGTGTGAATAATGCAAAGGGTAAAGCTATCCAGAATATTTTTCGAAAATTTGTGGAAATTTGTCTATTATACCAATTTTCCAATTGAAATGAAAACTTTACTCCTGATCCTGGCAGGTATTCTAAGTTCCAAAACATACCGGCAGCTATAAAGAACGTTGGTGAAATAATAAGATTTTGTAACCAGGTCGCAGGATAATTTCCATCCCGAATCAGTATGTATCCATCGTAAAACCAGGATGAAGAGAACAAAAGCATTACAATTGCTATAAAGAGGTTTTTATAAGAAGTTTTTTTATTAATAAAAAGATACAATGTACCAACTGCCCAGGGTGAAAACAAATAAACTAAAATTGAAATTACTATAGAATCAAA
>JAGLLQ010000493.1 GCA_023140455.1 Desulfobacteraceae bacterium
CAGATAAAAGAAGTGTTCTGGAACATTTTATTAAATGCTATTCAATCAATGCCGAATGGGGGAACCATTAATATAAGGATCGACATTGAAAAAGGGCAGGGAACTATTGATGAAGCAATCATTCCTATTATGGGATTAACCCGGCAGAACCCTGATTATTTGACAGTTTGTATAATTGATAATGGTTGCGGTATCAGTGATGAACAAATGGAAAAAATTCTTGATCCATTTGTCAGTTTCAGGGATGATGGCATTGGACTCGGGTTATCCATTATTTCCCAGATTGTTAAATCCCACAAAGGTCTGATAAAAATTAAAAGTACCTTAAGGGAAGGCACGCAGTTTAAGCTATTATTCCCTTTAGTGTTACAGGAGAAATAATATGGCAGCAAATGTTTTATTAGTCGAAGATGAAGAAAGAATGAGGCAGGTTATTGTAATGCAGCTTTCTGATCTTGATCTTAATATTTTTGAAGCAGTGGACGGCAAGCAGGCTATTGATATATTTGAAAATGAGACTATTCATCTTGTGATCACAGATTTAAAACTTCCAAAAATTAATGGAATGGAGGTCCTTAACTTCATTAAAGAGAAAGACCCTGAAATACCAGTCCTTGTCATAACAGCTTTTGGTTCAATTGAGAATGCTGTCAAAGCAATCCAAAAAGGAGCTTTTGATTATGTTACTAAACCTTTTAAAGAAGAGAGATTGTTGTCAAGTGTAAAAAAGGCATTACAGATCAGTCGCTTAACTTATGAAGTCCGTTATTTACGACAGGAAATTGAGGATCGATATACGTTTAAAAATATTGTCGGGGATTCTCCAAGTATTTGTGATGTCCTCAAACTTGCAGGTTCTGTATCCAACACAGATACAACAGTTCTTATTACCGGAGAAAGCGGTACAGGAAAAGAATTATTGAGTCGTGCTACTCATATCAACAGCCCCCGTTCAAGCGGGCCTTTTTTAACTGTCAATTGTGCTGCGATTCCTTCTAACCTTTTGGAGGCAGAATTGTTTGGATACGAGAGAGGAGCCTTTACCGGCGCCCATAAGAGAACAAAAGGAAAATTTGAAATTGCAGCTGGCGGTACTATATTTCTTGATGAAATTGGAGATATGAAACTTGATGTCCAGGCAAAGCTTTTAAGAATACTTGAAACCCGGGAGTTTGAGCGGCTTGGTGGATCAAAAACTATCAAGGCAGATGTCAGGATTATTGCTGCAACAAATAAAAAGCTTGAAGAGATGGTTGAAGAAAAGCTTTTCAGAGAAGATCTTTTTTACAGGATCAATGTATTCCCTGTCCATATTCCACCATTGAGGGAAAGAAAGGAAGATATTTCCAAACTCTCCAATCATTTTATTTTAGAATTCTCCAAAGCCTTTGGCAGAAAACCACCTGAGCTCTCAGATAAAGCAATTAAAAAATTGATACAATATCCCTGGAAAGGAAATATCAGGGAGTTGAAAAATGTTCTTGAGAGGGCAATGATCCTTAGTAAAGGATCTCAAATTACAAGTCATCATGTCCTCCTTAATGAATCACATGAAAAAGAATTTGAGCAGATAAATATGGACAGATTAATCCCTATGATAATTCATGACCACGGGCTCAGCCTTGATGACCTTGAATCTTATTGTATTAATTATGCAATGAAAACTTTGAATAATAATGTTTCCAAAGCAGCAAGGTTTCTTGGCTTATCAAGGGCTACACTCAGATACAGACTTGAAAAAATGAATGAATAAACGCTTTTAAAAATGTTATTTGGATAGATTTTTTCTCTCTTCATCAAAATCAGCATGTTCAAGGGCAATCTGCCTGAATTGATCTTCTAATTCTAAAAAGGCATCCACCATATCCGGATCAAAGTGTCTCCCTTTACCATCTTTAATCATTGCGACAGCTTTATCATGGGGAAAGGGTGGTTTATATGCCCGTTTACTTATGAGGGCATCGTAGACATCAGCTATGGCCATCAAGCGACCAGGGATTGGGATTTGCTCCGCCTTCTTGCCATGGGGATATCCTGTACCATCCCATCTTTCATGATGGCTTTCAGCAATGATTCTGGCATATTGGAGGAAAGATTCCTTTCCCAGCCTTTTTTCAGACACTGCAATGGCATCTCTGCTGTAAATAGCATGTTTTTTTATCTCAATGAATTCTTCATCAGTGAGTTTACCGGGCTTAAGGAGAATATTATCAGGCACGCCCACTTTACCAATGTCATGCAATGGGGCTGACTTGTAAAGAAAGTCAATTGTGACATCATCCAGATAGTTCTTATACTCGGGATGATCTTTTAAATGCTCGGCCAGAAGCTTGACATAATTTTTGGTCCGTTTGATATGACCGCCGGTTTCAGGATCACGGTATTCTGCCAGGGTTCCCAGGCTTTCAATGGTGACCTCCTGGGTCAGTTCTAATTCGCGAGTTCTTGCCCGTACCAGTTGTTCCAGATGATCCCGGTGCAGTTTTAATTCCAGTTGATTGCGGACCCTGGCCTTGACCAGATGAGAACTGAATGGCTTGGTAACATAATCTACTGCACCAAGGGCAAGCCCTTTTGCCTCATCCTGCTCTTTGGCAAGAGCGGTTAGAAAAATAATGGGAATTTCATTGGTCAGTCTATCTTGTTTCAGTTTTTTACACACTTCATATCCATCCATGCCCGGCATCATAATATCCA
>JAGLLQ010000494.1 GCA_023140455.1 Desulfobacteraceae bacterium
CACCGGAAATTATTGCGATTTTATAGCCTAATCTTTTTAATATCTTAGTTACCCTTCTAGCTCCATCTGAAAGTGGGAGTCTTGCAGGCATCTCTCTAATTTCATCAAGAGTGATACCCTTTAAAAGAGCAACTCTTTGTTTGAAACTTTCGTCAAAATCCATTTTCCCTTCCATTGCAAGGGTAGTTATTTTTGCAACTTCTTCTTCTGTTCCTGCAATTTTTGCAAGCTCATCAATAACTTCAGTCTGAATAAGGGTTGAATCCATATCAAAGACAACAAGTTTTCTATTTCTTCTATAGATATCGTCCTTCTGAAAAGAGACATCTATCTCAGCCTCTTTTGATATATTCATAATATCTTCACGCATTTTAAAAGCACTTATAGGTGTTCCGCTTACAAATATTTGAATAGCTGTAATATGGTCATCATTATTTTTTTTAAGAGATAATCTTCCGGAGAGCCTGGTAATGGTGTCAATATTGATATCATGATCAGACATTACTCCACACACCTCTGACACTTGTTTTGCTGAAAGGTGTTTACCCATAAGAGTAAGGATTCGTCTTTGTTTATCCTGTTCAACGGTCCAGTCTTCATATTCTCTCAGATCAACTGGTGTAAAGCTTACTTTTAATTTATATTTATGACCTTCAAATAAAAGATCTTTTAATATTGAAGCAGATTTGCCACATTCCGGGATTTCAATTAAAACACCTAATGATATCTGGTCATGGATAACTGACTGTCCAATGTCAAGAATATTGGCCTTTGCGTTTGAAATAATTCCTGTGAAGATTGATGTTAATCTTCTTCTGTCTTTACCGGTTATGTTTACAAGTATAACTTCGCCCATGGTATTTGCCCTGTTTATGTTATGATAAATTCTTTAAGTTTGTCAAAAAGTGAGTCAGGCCATTCTTCTGCATTTAAAAATAATTCTTTTTCCTCATCTGTAAGTCTCTGTTTAATATTTGGAGGGAGGCTTTCAAATGCCTGTTTTCGTTCAATGTCTATTTTCTTTCCTGTCTTTTTTTTTGTTTTTTTACCCATTTTCTTTACCTGCTTTATTATATTGTTTCCTTAATGCAAATTTGATAATAACATAATGATGACGCTTTTATAAGTCATGAATCATTGAGAATCAGGTTTAATTTTTAAACTGATATTATAAAAGAAATTTAATTTAGGGAGAATAAAATGATTGTAACTTTTTTTGGAGCAGTTAGAGAGGTCACCGGATCCATGCACATGTTGTCTGTAAATAGTGATAATATCCTTTTGGATTGTGGAATGTTTCAGGGACGGCGTAAAGAGAGTAAAATAAAGAATCAGAATTTTCCTGTTGATCCCAAAAAAGTTACCAATATGGTTCTATCCCACGCACATATTGATCATTGCGGCCGTATCCCGTTATTAACAAAGAATGGTTTTACCGGCAGGGTCATCACTACACGTACAACTGCTGATGCATGCGAATATCTTTTATTGGATTCAGCGCATATTCAGGAATCAGATGCTGGTTACCTTAATTATAAGACATTAAGAAGTCATCTTTACAATTTACAGAATTCAAAAAAAAGCGGGCTGACAAATCATGAGAGAGGAAATATTAATAAACTTCTTAAAAAAGACCGGCATAAATTGAATATCCAAACTATTCAAAGCATGATGGCGAAATATGATTTAGAAATGGTGGAACCTCTTTATAATTATGAAGAAACCATAAATGCATTGAGCTACTTTGATGGATATCCATACAATACACCTGTGACCATAGGCAAAGGAATGACTATTACTTTGTTTGACGCAGGGCATATTTTAGGTTCAGCAATGTCTTTGATTAGCTTTTCAGAGAATAATAAGAAATATAATGTTTTATATACAGGTGATATAGGCAGGTTTAACAGCCCTGTTATAAAAGATCCAACCATGGAATTTCCCAAAGAGACAGAGGACATCGATTTATTGATTATGGAGAGTACATATGGGGCAAGGCATCACGGGTTAATTGATGACCTTAAAGAAAGAATGAAAACAGTGATTAATGAAACTGTTGAACGTAAAGGCTCTGTTTTAATCCCCTCTTTTGCGTTCGGACGTACCCAGGATGTGGTTTATGTACTTCATGAACTTTATAACAATGGTGAAGTTCCGCGCATTCCGATATATGTTGATTCGCCTCTTGGAAATAAAATGACCAAAGTCTATGCCGAACATCCTGAGGTATATGATGATGACACCCACAAAACATTTCTTGAGCATGGAGAGAACCCTTTTTCATTTAAGGAAATTAAATATACAGAATCTGTTGAAGACTCAATGAGGATAATGAAAGAAACAGAACCCCATATTATTATTTCTTCCTCTGGTATGTGTGAAGCCGGGCGTATCCTCCATCATTTGCGTTATAAAGTTCATAACCCTAAAAACACAATACTTATTGTTGGTTTTATGGCACAACATACCCTGGGTCGAAGGATTGTTGATCTGAGCGAGGAATCTGAGCAAGCAGGTAGGAAAGGTGAACCACCTCAGATAAAGATGTTAGGGAAAACCTATCCGCTTTTGGCCAAAGTGGAAAAAATGAATGGATTCAGCGCACATGCTGATCAGCAGGAAATGACCAGATTTTTAAAAGAATCAAATCTCAA
>JAGLLQ010000495.1 GCA_023140455.1 Desulfobacteraceae bacterium
CTGGCAGAAAGCTTTGATTATATGATCCTGTCACTGAAAGACCATCTGGCAGAACTGAATCATGCTAAAGAAGATGTCTCAAAACAAAAAACTTTACTCCAGACAATCCTTGATGGTTTACCCGATTTTGTTTCTCTTCAAAACCAAAATGCAGAATACATATCAGTTAACCAGGCTTTTTGCTCCATGGCAGGAAAAACTCAGCATGATATCCTGGGCAAAACAGCCAGGGATCTGTTCCCATTCCCCAACGGTGGAACTTATATGAAGGAAGATATAAAAGTCCTGGAAACAGGCAAGTCCATTGCCATGGAAACAACAGGTATGGACATTTCAGGAAAAAAATGGCTGCATGTCGTAAAAAGTCCAATTATAAAAGAAAATGGTGCAGTTTCCGGCCTGGTTTCCAGCGGCAGGGATATTTCAGAGAATAAAATAGTTCATGAACAACTTTGTCAAGCTCAAAAAATGGAATCAGTTGGCGAGCTTGCCGCAGGAGTTGCCCATGAAATCAACACACCTTTAGGGATTATTTTAGGATATTCCCAAATTCTACAGCAGGATGCCGAACCAGACAGCCAGACTCTGGAAGATTTAAAACTGATTGAAAAACATTCTAAAATCTGTAGCAGAATCGTAGCAGATTTATTACGATTTTCAAGAAAACTACAGGGCACCATCACCCGATTTGATATCCACCATGCGATTGACGATGTACTTAATATGATAGAACACACCTTTGGGCTTGATCATGTAACAATTGACAAAAAATATGATACTGGTCTGCCTTTTGTATTGGGAGATGAAGAAAAAATCAAACAGGTATTTATCAACCTTTTAAACAATGCATTTGATGCCATTGGTAAAGACGGTCACATTGGTATAAAAACATTACTGGATTCAGATACTAATGCTCTTGAAATCATCATTGCAGACACTGGTACAGGTATCCTTTTAAAGCACTTGAATAAATTGTTTGATCCTTTCTTTACAACTAAAAGCGTAGGCAAAGGCACAGGTCTTGGACTATCTGTTACATTTGGTATTATTAAGGAACATGGTGGAACAATCAAAGTAAAATCAAGACAAACCGAATCCAAACAAACCGAACCCAAACAAGGAGTGGACGATACACCATGGCTTTTTGATGAATATAATACTGTTTTTATAATAACTCTTCCCATACCAGAAGATAATGAATCATAATAATATGAAGGAGTCGCACAATGGCTAAAATTATTGTAGTTGATGATGTTGAAGATGCTGCAAATTTAATTAAGAGGATACTCTCAGGCAAAGGACACGATGTTTTGACTTTTACTGATGAAGAAAAAGCTCTTGATTGCCTTAATTCAGAAAAAATTGACCTTGCAATACTTGATATGAAATTAAAAAAAATGACTGGCATTGAAGTGCTTGAGGAACTTAAAAAAAGGTCTCCTGACACACGTGTGATAATGCTCACAGGATATCCTACCATTGAAACTGCCAGAGAATCTGTAGAACTTGGAGCAAAAGAATATTGTGTAAAACCTATAGACAAACAAGAGCTTGAAGAAAAAGTTGAGCAGGTATTAGCAATGTAAAAGCATTCAAATCATATATTCTTTTTACTCATTTTCTCCATTATTTTTTTTAATTGATCAAAGGCTTCGTCCAATTGGGGTACAAGACTGACAAGTGTATCTAAGTCCCCGGCTTTACCGGATGTCTCTATTTCGGCTGCAATTGCCCTTAGAGCATCTGCCCCGACATTAGCAGCAGCACCTTTTATCTGGTGTCCCTGCTTTCCTGCAGCCTCATGGTTTTTTTGATCAATATATTTTTTGAGCGCATCTATCTGTCTTGGGATGTCATCCAGAAAACCTGACATGACAGTTTTAACAAGCTCCGTGTCACCCATCAGACGCTCTATCAAGGCTCCTTTATCAAATATGTTCAGATTACCTTCTCTACTTATTTCCTGCTTTAATACCTGATCCGATTCTGTGATAGGAGAGGCTGCCGACTTCTCTTTGGGTAACCAGCGCTCCAGTACTTCTAAAAGTGCTTTAGCATCTATGGGCTTGGAGACATAGTCATCCATTCCCGCAGTTATGCATTTATCCCGGTCTTCTTTCATGGCATGGGCTGTCATTGCGATAATCGGTATTCTGCTCTCACCTGATTCAGATTCTATTTTCCTAATTTGCCGGGTGGCTGCATGACCATCCATTTCCGGCATCTGTATATCCATCAAAACCAAATCATAAAACGATTCTGCAACTTTTTTCACTGCCTGGGAACCATTTTCTACAATGGTTAAACCGACAAAACCGAACTTTTTCAAAATACCCTTGGCAACCTGCTGATTTGTAATATTATCCTCGGCAAGAAGGATTTGAATGTTTGTTCGCTGCTGTTCCCGAACTGTGTGACGGGTGATAATACTACTTTCCACTTGAGGTTTGGAGCCATTGGATATAATATTTGCCAGACAGTCAAATAGGTCTGAATAACCGACCGGTTTTATTAAGTACGCTGCAAACCCTGCTTTTTCAAATCGTTTGGCATCA
>JAGLLQ010000496.1 GCA_023140455.1 Desulfobacteraceae bacterium
AGAAACAGGAGCTGGTCAACATGGAATTGCCACGGCTACCATGGCTGCAAAATTCGGCTTTGATTGTACCATATATATGGGCGAAATTGATGTTTTAAGGCAGAGACCCAATGTTTTTTGGATGGAACAGCTGGGAGCTACAGTTATTACTGTTAAAGATGGAACAAGGATTTTAAAAGATGCCATTAATGAAGCATTCCGTGACTGGGTCACCAACATGGACTCAACTCACTATGTTTTAGGCACTGCCTGCGGGCCGCATCCTTTCCCTGAAATGGTAACTTTTTTTCAGTCAATTATCGGAAAAGAAGCGCGAAAACAGATTATGGAGATTGAAGGAAAATTGCCGGCAAAAGTATATGCTTGTGTTGGTGGCGGCTCCAATGCAATGGGGCTTTTTTCAGGTTTTCTAAATGATCCTGTTGAACTTGTAGGTGTTGAAGCTGGTGGAAAAGGGCTGAACTCCGGCAAACATGCATCAAGGCTAAGCTCCAAAGATGCAAGCCCGGGAATTGCCCAGGGGTATAAAACATATTTTCTTCAGGATAATGACGGACAGATGAAAGAGACCCATTCCATATCAGCAGGGCTTGATTATGTTGGTGTCTCTCCGATTCTCTCAAAAATGCACGATTTGAAAGAGGCAAGATTCGAAAGCGTAACTGATGACGAGGTTATAAAAGCTTTAAGTCTTACAATGCGTAAAGAAGGGATCATTCCAGCTCTTGAGTCTGCCCATGCATTTGCTTTTGCATTTAAAGAAGCAGGCAACCTTACAAAAGAAGATACAATTATCATAAATCAATCGGGCAGGGGAGACAAAGATATATTTACTGTGGCAGATGCTTTTAATGACCCTGAATGGAAGCAATTTATAATAGAAAAAGCTCTGGGGTACAAAAATGCTTAAATCATATATTAAAAAGAAGCTTACACAAAAAGATATCCTTTTGATGACACATATTGTTATGGGATACCCGTCATTTGAGGATTCAATGGATATTGTTGAACAGATGGTAGAAGCAGGTGTAGATTTAATAGAATTGCAGATCCCGTTTTCAGAACCCATGGCTGACGGACCTGTTATTTTAAAAGCTAACCAGAAATCCCTTGAAAACGGCTCATCTGTTAAAAAATGTTTTGAATTTGCAAAAAAAGCTGCGAAAAGGTTTGATATTCCATTTCTTTTCATGAGTTATGCCAATATCCTGCACAAATATGGGATGGAAAAATTTTCTGACCAAATGGCTGCTATGAATTTAAAAGGTGCGATAGTCCCTGACATTCCTCCTGAAGAAGGGAAAGAGTATATAACAGCGATGAATAAAAATAGACTCTGCCCCATTTTTATATATACTCCTCAAACAAGTGATGAGCGCATGAAATATCTTGACAGCCATGCCAAAGGTTTTATTTATTGTATTGCAAGAAAAGGTGTCACAGGCAAAAAAACTCAATTCTCCCATGAACTTGGAAGCTATCTTTCAAGATGCCGAAAATCAACTGACTTGCCCTTAGCAGTTGGATTTGGTGTTAAAAACAAAACTGATATTGACTATTTAAAGGGTAAAGCAGATATCGCAGTCATTGGATCGCAAACTATAAGAATAGTTGATGAAAAAGGTGTAAAGGCAACATCAGATTTTATTAAAAACTTATTGTAATAACAACTATTATTCCACATCTTCTATACAGTGGGTTTGCCAAATTTAATATATTGTTTATTCTTTTGTAATTTAATGCTATATTTTCAGTTAATAAAGTGGCTGTGAAAACTGTTTTGATCACAACACCCGACTTGAATATAAGCAAGTAAGAATTTTTATAATATCGTTGACTCTCAAACTGAAAATTACATGAAATATGAAAATACCCTTTGCTAAATACACAACCTATGGCAATAATTTTATAATAGTTAATGAAACTGAAGAACAGCTCCTCCCCGAATCGCAATTATCCAAATGTGCAACTCAGGTAACCAATTCCTTTTTTAACGTAGGAGCAGACAGCTTAATTGTTATTCAAAAATATACAAAAAAAAATATTGAAAGAATAAACCAGCATAAAAAATACTGGAAAAGAATACCTGATTCTTTAAATACGGATTACATTTTTAGAATGTTTGAACCAAATGGCGACGAGGCTTTAAACTGCGGGAATGGTCTACTTGCCCTGTCAAATCTTCTTTTCCACAATAAACAACAAAACAAAATTAATATTCTCACTGAAATTCCATCCTCAAATCCTCGTGTCAGAGTAATCGGGACAAATGAAAGGAAAAATTTCCACTGGGTAAACATAGGTCCTCACAGAAGAGTAAGAGACAGACTAGCAATATCTGAAATAAGAAAACCGGTTACCGAATTTATTGACAAAATAGAAAATATTAAAATTGATTTCAGGTATGATGAATTCCAGTTCCTGACACTTTCAAGTGTTGACATTTCCGGATACATGCTTTCCACCGGCGAACCGCATTTTATTATTTTTACAGATACAATATTTCCGGATCAGTCCAAAGGAGATATGCTCTTTACAGTGCCGAGTTCAAAAAGTAACATTGATGTTGGGTTATGGTTTGTAAATTATATCGGTTCATATCTAAACAAACAATATTCAAATTATTTTCCAGAGGGAATTAATGTTAATTTTGTAAAAATAGTTGACTCAAAAAAAGGAATTATTCAACACAGATGTTTTGAACGTGGAATAAACAGAGAAACCATGGCATGCGGAACTGGAGCAACAGCTGTGGCCGCCCTCTCTTTAAGCCTTGATATGATTTCATCCAACAAAATAAAGCTTTTACCTCACAGATGCCGTCGTTACAATCCTGACGCAGAAATTCACGTTGAAAAAAAAGATGATGACTTTTTCTTACATGGACATCCGCAGCTTCTTTGCAAAGGTGAATTAATATTCAACCCGGACAAGTAAATCTTAAACTAATCTATAGCTAAATATGTAATTTTAATCATACTGCTATGGTTTTTGAATGTGAGATATGGCATACTTGAAATGTATTTTCACTACAATAAAGAGATATTGACAATTGACAAACAAAAACAGATTGCATGTTATACTGACATTTGGTGGTCGATCTAATGAGCATAACGTTTCAGTTGTTTCAGCAAGTAATGTTATTCAACATTTTGATCCTGAAAAATACAACCTGAAATTATTGTACATAACCAAGGAAGGACAGTGGATACTCTGTGATAAATCCAAATTCAAAACAAAATGTGATTTTTCAGAGCAAATTTTACCTACTATTACCGGTGTTCCTGTCTTTTTCCCTATGGGAAAAGGGGACTTAGGTCATTTAATCACTCAGGATACTGGAGAGCATGTAAAAGTTGATCTTGTTTATTCTGTTTTGACTGGACACAACGGTGCCGGAGGTATCATGCAGGGTTTTTGGCAAACTGCAAGAATTCCATGTGCTGGTCCTTCGCTGGTTAGTGGCGCAATTGGATATGACAAGGATATCATGAAACGTCTTTTATCAGACGCTGGGCTTCCAATTGGTAAATACATGGTGATACGACACCATGAGTATACTCCATTATACCTCGATAAAATTAAAAAGAACTTCAAATTTCCATTTTTTATAAAACCTGCAAATTCAGGGTCATCACTTGGTGTCTATAAAATATACAGTGAATCTGATTTTGAAAAAGCTGCTTTAGATGTATTTTCCATTGATAGCAAGCTGATTGTTGAAGAATACATTGATGGCAGCGAACTTGAAGTATATTGTTTTGCCTCAGGCAATGAAGTCAAAACCAGCATTATCCGCCAGACTATAATAGGTGCGAAGCATGACTTTTATACCTATGAAGCAAAATACGGTGCTGACAATGACACTACAAATATTAAAAACATTCCCGCAGATATCCCAAAAGATGACTATGAAAAAGTCAAAAAACTTGCCATTCAAACCTATAAGGTTCTGGAAGGAAGTGGGGAGGCAAGATTAGATTTGTTTTATTCCAAGGATAAAAAAATCTATATTAATGAGATCAATACTGCACCATCTCTAATGAGTGAAATAAGCCAGCCTTCACTCTGGGCGGGGTGCGGAATTACACATGGTGAAATTATTGATGCCTTAATTTCTTCATCTATGAAATAATATTATTATTTTCAATATATAACGAAAGGAGCTTTATGGTGAAAAAAATATTGATCGGCTTAGTTCTGTTTATTTTCTGTACAGGTTTTAATTGTTTTGCTGCTGACACAGACAAATATCCAATGACTCCAAAGCTAAACAAAGGGAAAAAATGGAATGTGGCTTACCATGAAGGTGGAGAGTATATAGAATACAAAATGACCTTGATAGCAACAATAAAAGGTCTCATGAAAATTGGGTGGATCGAGCCAGCAAAGATACCTGATCTGCCAGGAGAAGACACAAAATCACTCTGGACTTGGATGTCAAAAAATCTAAAAAGTAAATATCTTAGGTTTAATAATAATGCGCACTATTCAGCCGGCTGGAAAGAGGAAACACGGAAAAAGATAGTGAGCTCTATAATAAAACGATTAAACTGGAAACAAAAGGATATTGATTTAATTATAGCCATGGGAACATCGGCTGCTGAAGACCTGGCAAATAACAAACATAAAACCCCTACAATTGCCCTTGCTGTCAGCGATGCTCTATCATCAGGAATTATAAAAAGTTATGAAGACTCAGGATTAGATCATCTCCATGCCAGAGTTGACCCCTTAAGGTACGAAAGACAAATTAAGATTTTCCACGACATCATTGGATTCCAAAAACTTGGCATAATGTACGAAGATACAGTTCGTGGGAAAAGCTATGCAAGTGTTGATAAAGTTGAAAAGATTGCAAAGGAGAAAGGCTTTGAGATTGTCAGGTGTATTATTCCAACAGGGATTGAAGATAAAAAACTTGCGGAAAAAAGTGTAAAAAGATGTTTTACTGAGCTTTGTAACAAAGCAGATGCCATTTATGTAACTCTCCATACAGGTGTCAATGCCAACAGTCTACCCTCACTTGTTGAAATTGCCAACGAAACTGATACTCCGACCTTTTCCCAGGCAGGGTCAGAAGAAGTTAAATATGGCCTGCTCATGAGTATTTCTCAAGCTGAATTTAAATATGTAGGTCTGTACCATGCTGAAACAATTGCCAAAATATTTAACGGTGCAAAGCCAAGACAACTTGGTCAGTTTTTTGAAGAACCAAGTCAAATTGCTATTAACCTAAAAACAGCTGAAAATATTGGTTATGACCCACCAATTGATATTCTCAGTGCTGCTGATGAAATCTTTGAAGACTACCCGGAAAAATAATATCTTGTAAACAAATAAGGGGCTTTCAGTCTGAAAGCCCCTGTTCTCTTACCACAAAACCTTTCAAACAAACTTGTCTAAGCAGTTCGATAACG
The DNA here is from genome assembly GCA_023140455.1 of Desulfobacteraceae bacterium. The sequence continues at coordinate 5,421 of JAGLLQ010000496.1, forward strand.
CCTGCTGACAATGCTAAAAAACAATGCTCCTATAAGATATGCAGCGCCCATAAAATAAAGGTTATTATTTGTTGGTTGTCCTAAAATCAGCCATCCAAAAAGAAGAGGTCCCGACACTTGCCCGATCTTTTCAACTGAAGAAAAAATAGCTATGGCTTTTGCATCTCCAAGTTTTTTAGTAGATTTAAAACTCAGTGCAAAAGGGATAATGGCTTCGAAACTGCCTGCAAAACCTAATAACAATATTGAAAGAACTGCAGCCAACAATCCCCCGACAAATGGGAATAATATAAGGCTGAGACTGCATATCAAAGCACTTAACAAAATATACATTGATTTTTGTGAAGACCTGTCAATAAATTTACTGAAGAATGGGGCTACGTAAATGAAAAACAATCCATGTACCATCAAAAGCCTTCCGATATTTGATGAAGTTGAGCCAATACTGTCTATATAAATTGGAATAAAATAATTTATAAAACCCACGGTTATCATAGATGAAGGCAAAATGATGAAAAAGCATAATGCCAGCACTCTGATATCTGTCATGAATTGAAATAATTGTCCGCTTTTGGCTTGCGATCCCTCTTCTTCAGCTTTATGAGAAGGACCCTTTGCACCAATGGCATTTTTCATAAAAACGATTGTGTATAGAATTGATAAAATAATAATAACAGCCCCAATAATAAAAACAGAATTATACCCGATTCGATCTGCAAGCATACCACCGGTTGAGCTGCCACAAATATATCCTGCAAAGCATCCGGCAATTAAATAGGTAAGTCCTTGAGTCTTATTATTGTCATCTGTAAAGTGAACCACAAATCCATTTGCTGCCATAAAGGTCAATCCATATCCAAACCCGACAAAAGCTCTGGAAATTATCAGGTGCAGTGCATCAGGTGCGATCCAGGTATATACAAAGCCAAACGATGTGAGTATAAAACCTGTGAAAAGGGCTTCATGCCATCCTCTTTTATCAACCCAGGGACCTGCAATAAGAGGTGAAATTGCTCCAAAAAACATAGTTGTACATATTGGCAAACCCATGATCATCTCTTTAGACAAACCTAAAAATGGCTCATATAACTGCTCCATGTAAAGAGGTAAAAATGACACAGAAATAGTTTGTCCAAAAAAATATAAGAAAATTGCCGGACGAATAACTCTATAGCTTACCTTAAATGTTTTTTTAATCTTTTTTGCTTGTTTTGCAAAATATTGAAAAACCATTACAAGCAGCTCCATCAAAAACAGTACAGATATAATAAGAACTGTTATTGAATCCAAAATAATGTTCATCAATTCTGAAAAAAGAGCATCTTTTGAAATAGTAATCGAAATATATCCTGTAGTTACAGATGATACAGAACCGGCTGATTCTGGTGCCGCTTTCTTGAGGTCAATCAATAAATTGTAGCTTGTGTCTTTAAATTCATTATAGTTATTAATTGCAACAGAAGGATCAGTCTCTGATTTTTTAAAATCAATAACAGATTTTTTATCAGCCATATAAAGAGGCTGCATTTGTGAATCAAAAATTGTGATATTACTTAACTCAGATGAAACTGATAATATCTCACCCAGCATTTTTTCCATCATAAAAAGAGATTTAAGAGCAATTTTCTTTTTTAAAAGGTACTCAATATCTTCCTTTAATAAATTACCAAGCACAGTGGTTTTTTCTCGTGTAATTTCAAGATAATAGGTTTTAAAAGAATTAGTATTAAGCAATGAAAACAAAAGCTGGCTGCACAAAAGAATCACAATAATTGTTGCAGAAATTCCGGCTTTAGAAAAATTTTTGTTCTTTTGCAGAGACGGTAAAATAAAGAAAAAAAAGGTTATTAATATCGCAAGAACACTTATCAACAATATACTAATCACTTTGAGTTTCTTTATTAAAATTTTATATATAAATGCATTTACCTGATTTGCATTTAAAATAAGAATGATTGAAGCAACCCATGGCTCTGCCTGGGTTTTATAAATAGGCAAACCAATATAAAACTCATTTTTATGTTTATAATAGTTACTTATTTCACCATCTTTATCCTGATTCTGAAAAACAGACATAAAATGCGACTGTACGCTTAATGGTAATCTTTGATCAACAAGCGATGAATCAGTGCTATAGAGAATACTGTTATCAGGAGACACTAAAGAAAGAGTGATATTTGAATCTGTTTTAGATAAATTCATTTCTTTAAAATAC
>JAGLLQ010000497.1 GCA_023140455.1 Desulfobacteraceae bacterium
TGGTTTTCGAAATTGTAAAAGGTTTTTTATAATTTTTTTCCATCCAACGCCAGAATGAAATTTTCCAAAAAAGTATTTTTCACCAAACTTAAAGCGGAGCGTTCTACGGCCGTCTTTTTTGCGGAAAAGTTTCCCCTGAACTTTGAAAAGTTTTTCAAAGCCTTTCTCATTAACTTCCCAATATTTTTTCCAGTCTTCCGGCAGGACAATCATAAAACTACCTTTTCAATAACATCTACAGCTTTTTCAGAACGGCTGAACACATCAGTTTTTTCAATATATTTTTTAGCATTCTCCTGCCATTGTCTTTTGTCTTCTGATGTCAACATAAATAATAATTCTTTATTAAGTCGCTCCTGATTAAAAGGAGAGGGGATAACTTTCCCTGCATCAGCTTTTGTGACATGGTGGCTGTAACCGCATATATCGGTTGTGATAACAGGGATATTAGCCACAAGTGCCTCAATAATTACTGTGCCTGTATTCTCAATGGAAGCAGGGTGTAAAAAAAGATCCGAAGCCATAAGAAGGTGCGGCACATCAGTTCTTGCGCCAAGGAATCTAACCTGTTTTGGAATATTTAGTTTTTTTGCAAGCCGTTTGTATTTTCCAGGTTTATCAACACCGACTATGAGTAATACAGATTCAGAGGATATTCGGGGAGGCAAGGATGCAAGGGCTCTGACAGCACGCTCAACGCCTTTTATTTTAAAAACAGTACAAACCATTAATATGATATTTTTTTTTTGAGCAATGGCAAGATCTTTCCGTTTTTCAGTGCGGACTTGGTCAGCATTGGAAGGGGGTATACATTTTTTGGAAATGCCCGGAGGTAAAATGTGAAATCGCTCACCTGCTGTTTTATAAAAATCCATGTAAAATTTTTTCTCTTTATCAGTTAAGAGCAGGATTTCAGTCTTTGAATTTTTATTATATACAGCTTTTTCCAATGCCATAAAGGTATGATAACGGCTTGATATGCGGTGTAAAGGGCTGCGATTTTGCATTTTGGCTGCATAGCAACCATCTGCTGCATAATAAATATCAAGTCCGGGTATTCTGTTAAATCCGACCACGGCATCATAGTTTTCATTTTTAACAAGTTGGGCAATTTTATTTCCAAAGGATTTATATTTCCCATGATTACTAAGTCCTGATACAGGAACCAGTGTAACATTTAATCCTTCAGGTTTCTCACCATTCCATGAAATAGTATAAACATCAACTTTATGCCCCCGATCCAAGCAGATCTTTGATATTTGCATAAAATCAACCTGAAGACCACCAAAGGGGAAATATTTGAATAAACAGAATGCAAGATTTAGTTTTTTATTCATAATAACTCTTTGCAAGCATTGATAATTTTTTCAGCAGGGACTCTCATACAGGCCTCTGTGCCGTTGGGACACTTATTGCTTCCATGCCTTCTACAGGGTTTACATTCAAGAGTTTCATCTTCAACTATCCTCGCATTTATATTCTGCCACGGTCCAAAACCAAATTCAGGTGATGTTGCACAGAATATGGCCACTGTCGGAGTTTTAAATGCAGATGCCATATGCAGAGACATGCTGTCATTGCATATCAGAAGCTTTGCATTTTTCATGATATACATTGTGTCAGAAAGGGCAATCTCCCCTGAAAAGTCTAAGACATCAGCATGTGCCTTTATTTTTTTACATATCTCAGTATCATCTTTGCCGCCAATGAGAATTATATTTAATCCCTGTTGAATATAATATTCAGCAGTTTTTAGATAACCCTCCCAGTGCCATTGTTTTGTTTTCCAGGCACTACCAGGCGCCATCACAATATAGTTTTTTGGGAGATTGTTAAGTTTTTTTGAAACATTTTGAGATTCAGGTGCAAAAAGTCTTAAGTCTTTAGTAAAGCTGTTTTCCCCAGAGTCATTAAAAAGAAGCGAAAGGTTTCTAATAGCAGCATGAGCATCAGTTTTCTTTTTTCTCTGCTCAGTATATAGAAAGCTCATTTTTGCATCTTTAAAACCAATTCTTTTTGGGATACCTGATAAAAAAAGCAAACTTGCAGTCCTGTGAGATCTGTGAAGCGAGTAAGCTACATCAAATTTTTTTGCTTTTATTTTTTTTGCTTTTTTAAAAAGATTCCATATTCCTTTATCTTTTTTCCTCTTATCATAAACAATAACTTCATCAACAAAAGGGTCATTATTTACAAGACCGGATGATATGGGAGTTGTTAAAATTGATATTGCAGATTCCGGGTAAATTTGTTTTAAGCCTGCAATAACAGGAGTTGACAGTATTGTGTCACCAAGAAAGCTTAATTGGACTAAAAGTATTTTCATAATTTTTCAATTATTTATTTCTTCTAAAGGTCTTGTCTTCCATCTGTTGTGAACCCAGAAATATTGTTCGGGATATTTTTTGATGTATTCTTCTATGAGCGAGTGGTAGGCTTGGGTATTGTCAAAAATATCCTGCTCAAGATCTCCGGTTTCAATTAAAGGCATTTTAGGGAGTATTACAATATTTGTCTTCCCTTTATCCTTGAAAGTAAAAATTGGTACAACAGGAGCTTTAGTCGATAATGCAAGCCTTGCAAGCCCCTTGGTTGTACAAGCCTTTCGGTTTAAAAAATCAATAAAAACACCGCGATGTCTTTTTCTTACATTCTGATCAACATAAAGACCTGCTATCCCGCCTCTTTTAAGACTCTTGACGATTTCATCAAGGGCATTATGCACAGGGAACATGTTTGCACCTGTATACTCTCTTTTTTTTGTGACATATTTATTCATAGGCGCAAATTCTATTGTTTTATAGACAACAGCAAATTCCATTTTTGTAATATATGCCAGGGCAGAAAGCAGCTCCCAGTTTCCAAGATGCCCGGAAAAAGCTAATATGCCGTTGCCTTCTTCATGGGCTGCTTTTAAATGTTCAAGCCCTGTAATTGAAAATAATTTGTGCCAATCTTCACGCTTCATTCTATGAAATCTTGTATGCTCAAAAAGCATTCTTGCAGTATTCTGGAAGACAGTTTTCCCAAGTTTCTTTATCTCTTTATCATTTTTCTCATCACCATAGGCATTCTTGATATTATTACAGGTTAATTTTCTGTGCTTTTTATCAAGATTAAACCAGGCAAGGCCTATAAAATCTCCCATGGCATTAGCTATTGATATTGGTATTAACCCAAGGAGATACATGAGTGTTGATATTCCAAAATATATAATATTGTCAGTCAGTTTCATATTTTTATTTTATTTAATTATTAATAATATATCGTATCAGGGTTTTAACAATAAACCCTGCATAATGCAATTATTTTCCATGTTCTCAAAGTTTTTGAATCAATTTATTCATAACATGCTCAGGTTTGATTTTTTCCATGCATATTGGATTGTCACATTTTTTTTTGTTACATGGTGAACAATGAAGTTGTTGCTGAATAATTGTTCCGTAGAAAGGACCGGTTCTCTTTGGGTCTGAGGGGCCGAACAGAGCGATCATATCCTTACCTAATGCAACTGCAAGGTGCATTGGACCGGTGTCACAGCTGATAACACATTCGGAGTTTTCTATGACTAAAGCAAGTTCTTTTAAAGATGTTGTGCCGCAAAGATTTTGTATTTTATGCTTGGCTTTTGATTCAATGATTTCTGAATAAGGCTGATCTTCCTTTCCACCTGTTAACAATGGTTTGTAATCAGTTTGTTCTATTATCATATCAGAAAGTTTGGCAAAATTTTCAGGGCTCCATCGATTTGCTGATTTGGTAGCGCCAATATTGAGAACAATATACTCATGATCTATATTTGAAAAATTATTATCAGGTTGTTTTGCAAAGGATATATCCCATTTGATTTCTTTTGAATTGATTTTCAAATGCTTTGCAAATTCCATATATTGAGTAAGCATATGATCACTTGGATCTGAAGGCATTATTCTTTCAAAAGGAAATACCCATGACATTTCCTTACATCTTTTTTTATCAAATCCTATTTTCCTGTCTGCTCTTGCTGCCATGCAAAAAAAACCCGACTTGAGCAGCCTTTGCAAATCAAGGACAATATCATATTTAGTTTGCCTTATTTTTTTTATTGTTTTTGGCAAAGATGTTTTTAAATTTTTCTTATCAAATATAATTGTTTTATCAACTGAAGGGTGGCAATGCAAAAGTGGATAGCTTAAAGGGGCAACAAGCCAGTGTATTTCTGCCTTTAGGTTCTTTTTAATAGCATTGACCAAGGGCAGTGTATTGATAACATCTCCCAGGGCACCAAGCTTTATAATCAGTATTTTTGTCATAAATATTTATAAATGTATCTCTAATAATTCTTCAGGCAAATTGTATTTTTTTATTGCCCTTTGCCATCTTTGAATGTATCTGTCAGCAAGTTCCTCTTTACTGCCTCTGAAATTATAGGCTTTATCAAAATCCAGAACAAAAGGTTTCTCCGACTTGTCAATAATAATATTCCCCGGATGTAAATCTTTGTGATGAATTGAGCTTTTAATTAATTTAATAATATTATCACTGATTAAAGGTAATAACG
>JAGLLQ010000498.1 GCA_023140455.1 Desulfobacteraceae bacterium
ATAAATTGCCTCTGCCTTCTGCCTGCAACGTTCGATTTAATGGATTGGGCATCTATTAATGCCTTCAGCAGCTTATCAGGAAGCTCCATGCGTCCTAATTTTTGCTTAGGCAGTTTGATTAACTTTTCTCCTAATTTCTGGAGTTCTTCAGCCTCTCTTTTTATCTGTGATTTACTCTTTTCTTGAATGTTATTTTCCATAATTACTGCCGAGAATAATACTTTTTAAATTATTTTGATAGAGTTATTGACAAAAACCATGCTCTTTTTATATTAATAAACAATGCTGGAAAGAAAAATAAATATTCAAATTAACCCGGAATTATGTGATGGTTGCGAACTATGCATAACTGTCTGCCCTTCTGAAACAATATCAATTGTTGATAAAACAGCTCAAATTACCGGAGATGAATCACTTACCTGCGGACATTGTATTGCAATTTGCCCCATGGATGCAATAAGTCTGAAAAATTCTGAATTTGAAAAAATTGATTTTAATACATTCACTTATGAAAATAAATGGATTAAACATGGTAAATTTGAAACATCCCAATTGGTTAGACTTATGCTTTCAAGAAGATCCTGTAGAAATTTTAAAGATGAGAATGTTGACAAAAATATTCTTGAAGACCTGGTAAAAATTGGAACAACTGCCCCCTCAGGATCAAATTGCCAGGGCTGGACTTTTACTATTATCCCCACAAAAAAAGATGTTGCGAACTTTGGGGAAAAAATCGGAAATTTCTTTAAAAAATTAAATAAACTATCTGAAAATTTAGTTCTAAGAAAAGGTATGACACTATTTGGAAATAAAAGGCTGGAATTTTATTATGAGAACTATTATGAATCAGTTAAAGAAACAATTGAGCTTTACGAAAATGAAGGAATTGATAAGCTTTTCCACGGAGCAACTGCTGTGATTATGGTAGGAGGACTAAAACAATCAAGTTGTCCTTCAGAAGATGCCCTCCTTGCTACCCAGAACATTCTTTTAGGAGCTCATTCAATGGGGCTTGGGTCTTGCGTGATCGGTTTTGCAAGTAATGCAATCGCAAATGATTCAAAGCTTAAAAAAGATCTGGGAATTCATAAAAATGAAGCAATCTATTCAGTTATCGCACTTGGATATCCCGATGAAAAGTTTAGAAAACTAACAGTGAGAAAAAAAATAATTCCAAAGTATATTACTTTTTAATCCATCATTTTATTGATGACAATTTTATGGGTTTTCCCAAACTCCATGATTTCCTCCGGCTTGAATTCCCCCTTTTTATAGGTTTTCAAAAAAGCTGGGACAGAGAGCATATAAAGAATATAGGATAAATGACCTGAATATCCGTTAATGTCTAATTGCTGCAGTTCCTTTATGGATTGACTTGCTGCCTCCATGACCAGACGGTTCACAACAGGAGGGTTCTCCAAACTACAGATATGGGTGGAATAGATTCTGCGGCAGGAAAATGGTCTGACCTCATAAATCATACAAGCATTGTTTTTCATTAAAAATGGACAAGGCACTATGATATTGTTTTCTCTTTTCCTGATCTCCTGCTGAAAAAGCTTAGTCAGCATTTTTTGCCGGGATTTTGTAAACCCCTTCATAGCCTTTCTTATGGCCATCCCTTCAAGAGTCGTAATGTCAATACTTCCTGCTTCTTTGCAACAAAACCCGCATCCCTTCACACAAGCCGCATCTTTTTTATACTCACAGGCTTTTGCCTCAAAGCAATCATATATGTCTTTTAACATTTTGAAAAATCTACTTTCCTTTTTTTAGCAACCTGACCAATTTTATATTGCATGGTTTATTTATCTTATAGGAAATAAAATATAAAGGACTAATATAATGTCATCTTTTTTATTTATAAACTATTTTTGATAAATTAATATTCTCTTCTTGACAAATTTGTTCAACTGATACATCATTAATGTAACAACTGAACAGGACTAATAATGACAACTCATAATAAGAAAAAATGGCTGCTGCTGATTCATCAAATTCCCCCGGAACCCAATGCCCTGCGTGTAAAAATCTGGCGCAGGCTGCAACAGGTCGGAGCAGTTGCAATTAAGCAATCAGTATATGCGATACCGCTTTCAGAAGAATGCCGCGAGGATTTAAGCTGGATTTTAAAAGAGATTACTGAAGGTGGTGGAGATGGTTCGATTATAGAAGCTCAGTTTATCCAAGGGTTGAATGATAAAGCAATTGTTGATTTATTTATCACCGCCCGCATGTCTGATTATGAAAAAATAATTCATGATGCAAAATGTCTTCTCAAAGAGTGGTCTGCCAGACAGTTTGACCCTAAAGACCTATCTTTTAAAGGGCAATCTCAAGTCAACAAACTAAAACAGCGTATAGATAAAGTTGTTGCAATTGATTTTTTCGGAGGATCAGAACAGGAAATTGCAAAAACCCTCATAAGTGATCTTAATGCCTGCCTTTCAGGTCGCATGTCCGGTGCCTTAGATATTCAAAATGATTCTAATGCTTTTAAAGGTCTGAATAATTTGAAAGATCTTAGCATTCTTAAAGGGAAAACCTGGGTAACCCGGAAAAATTTATTTGTTGATCGTCTTGCCTGCGGATGGTTTATTCATAGATTTATTGATGATAAAGCTCTTTTTAAATTCATTGATCAAGGTGAATATGCTCCTGAAGAGGGAGAAATTCGTTTTGATATGTTTGATGGAGAATTTACCCATAGAGGTGAACAATGTACATTTGAAGTAATGGTTCAGGATTTGAATTTAAAAGATCCGGCTCTTTATCTTCTGGCTCAGATTATTCACGATATTGATCTTAAAGACAGTAAATATGGACATTCAGCAACCAATGGTTTTTATGCACTTATAAAAGGGCTTGTAATAGCTGAGATTGATGATGATAAGCGCATGGCGGGTGGGTTTCATCTGTTTGAAAATTTATATTCATATTTTAAGCAACAAAAGGAATAAAAAATAATTACTCAATAACTATTTTAAGGAAAATATTATGCCAAGCATAGAAAAACACGTCAAAACTAGTATGGAGAGAACCGGCAAATCTTATCAGGAGGTTCATGAATGGATTGATGACCCTGAACGAAAAAATTTCCGTCATGATATCAGGAGGATATTAGAAGTCAGTAAAATGTTTACAGAAAAATATGGTGAAGAAGCAGCCCAGGAATATGTTCATCATTTAGCTGATGATTTAAATGGTAAATTTACCCATTTCATGGAAGATACACAGGAATTAATGGATAAAAACTTATCATATTTTGGCGCGAAAAAATGATATGGATAACAAGATCTCATGTGCATGTTGATCGGGTTGCATGTCCGTGGTTGATCACACGGTTTGTGGACTCGGATGCAAAATTTTTATTTGTCCCTAAAAGCAAAGTACTTGAAGTTGCAAAAAAAGAAAATGCTATTGCTTTTGATACTCCGGGTGCAGAACTTCATCATAGAAAAGATCTATGTACTTTTGACGTAATCATTAAAGATTACGGACTTACAAATAAAGCATTGCTTCGTATGGCAAAGATTGTCAATGCAGCTGACACTAACCGATTGGAAAATGATCCTTTAGCTGCTGGGCTTGAAGCGATTGCGGTTGGTTATAGTTTGCGTTATCCGGATGATCTTATGAATATTGAAGCTCAGTTTGAAGTTTATGATGCCATGTATGCTTTTTGTCGACTTGATGTGGCAGGGAATGGCACTTAAACAAACAAAATCCAGAATGTCTCAAGTCTTTGGATTCCTTGGATTACAGAAAAATACCTTTGGCGTACTTTTCATGGTAGTATTCGTGGGAATGGGAGAGCGCATGGCTGAACGCTTTCTGCCAATTTATATCTTAGCTTTAGGCGGAGGTGTAATGGCAATAGGCTTGCTCCAGGCTATGGATAATCTGCTTTCAGCTCTATACTCATTCCCCGGAGGTTATCTGTCAGATCGTTTTGGCACAAAGCGATCTCTTTTTATATTTAATCTTTTTGCAATGACCGGCTATGCCTTGGTAATTCTTATTCCTACATGGCAGGCTGTGTTGATTGGCGCTATATTTTTTATTTCATGGTCAGCAATTTCATTACCGGCAATCATGAGTTTGATTTATAAGGTATTGCCTGAAAACAAACATACCATGGGAGTAAGTGTTCATTCCCTTGTGCGTAGAATTCCCATGGCACTCGGACCTGTTGCAGGTGGATTTTTCATTGCTGTCTTAGGTGAACAGAAAGGTGTGCGCGCAGCATTTGGCATGGCGTTTATTTTAGCATTAGCAGGTCTTATACTCCAACAACGAATGATAAGTGAAGATAAGCCGGTTAAAAAGTCCCAATCAGGTTCAAGTGTCTTAACTCTTGAAAAAAATCCTTTAAAATTATTAAAAATGATGAACCCGGCCATGAAAGGATTATTGGTAACTGATATTCTGATCAGGTTTTGTGAACAAATTCCATATGCTTTTGTTGTTGTCTGGTGCATGAAAGCAATTTCAGATCCGGTGTCGGCAGTGCAGTTCGGGGTATTAACCTCAATTGAAATGATTGTTGCAATGTTTGTATATATTCCCATTGCTTATCTTGCAGACCGTACAACTAAAAAACCCTTTGTTTTAATAACATTTGGTTTTTTTACTTTATTTCCCCTTGTCCTTTTATACAGCACTTCTTTTCAGTTCTTGGTTATAGCATTTATTTTAAGGGGATTTAAGGAGTTTGGAGAACCCACCCGTAAGTCATTGATCATGGATTTATCTCCTGATAATTGTAAAGCCGGAATGTTTGGATTATATTATCTGATACGAGATATTTTTGTAACATTTGCAGCGTTAGGTGGTGCTTTTCTCTGGAAAATCAGCCCGGAAGTCAATCTCATTACAGCCTTTACTTTCGGAGTTATTGGCACATCAGGTTTTGCCATATTTGGTAGGGATATATCAACAAGTAGAAATTAGCGTAAAATTCATGTGTATCAAGTGAGATATTATGGTTATCTCAGCCTGAAAGACAGTATTCCCGCTGTCAGGTAGCAAAGAGCAGCAACCGTTAAAACCAACTTAAATCCAAATATAATGGCTAAAAGCGTAGCCAGAAGAATGCTGATAACTGAAAAATAACCATTAATTCCCCATGCCCAGGGAATGGAAAATCTATCCTGTTCCTTGAGGATACTAAGGCCTGCCGGAAAAGGTATCCCCATGAAAAACCCCAGGGGTGCGGTCAAAAAAATTACAACAAAAAGCCTTGTGCCAAAACTAAGGGCAATCAACTCCTGGAACAGATTGTCCATTGTTAGCATATAAATGCAGGTAAAAAGGGTGATCAGAATAGTTGAGATAAATATCCGGTATCGATTTCTGAACAATTTATCTGAAAAATAACTTCCAATACTGCTAAATATAAGAAGCACAGAAATGATTACAGATATGGAATAAACAGGATGGCCTAAAAACAGGATCATTTTTTGAATCAATGGCATTTCTATAAAAAAGAATCCCACACCAATTAATGAAAAATAAAGTAAAATCACAACATTCATCCTTTTAGAGTGCTTTTTTAAAATCAGCAAGGGCGCCAGTATAAACAGAATGCTGATCAAAAGGACAGGGACAAGAATGATCAG
>JAGLLQ010000499.1 GCA_023140455.1 Desulfobacteraceae bacterium
TCAATGCAGCCTTGCCAAGCTGAACTGAACGAATATCTTTCTGGCTTATAAAGACATCAGAGCCATTTTGAGAAGAATCATCAGACACAATATTGTATTGCATTTTACCGGGCGAATCATTTTTTAAAGCTGAAATTATTATATCTTTTTTAAAAGCACCGCTTGGTTCTATGATATCTTTTTCACAAAACTGGGCTATGGCACTGATCACACCGGTTCCACATATTCCAAAGGGTTTTGGTTTGGAAGATTTTGAAGAATTAATAAGAGTATATTCTGGCAAAGCTTTCTGATCTTTTATTTTAACTTTATTCACAGCACCGGGAATAGCCTGCATCCCGCATGAAAGAGAAGCACCTTCAAATGCAGGGCCGGTTGCACATGAGGTTGCATAAAATCCGTTGTTTGCCTTTAGCAGCAATTCTCCGTTGGTTCCAAGATCTATCAAAAGAGTGCCGTCTGCCTGATTTTCAAGATCAGCAGCAATTGCTGCACTAAGTATATCTCCTCCAATAAAGCCGGATACCTGGGGTAATATCTGGATCGGAAAATTCCCTGATTTAAAGCCCAGATCTTTTGATAAAATATTTTTAGCTTCATAAAAAGCAGGCAGATAAGGAGAAACTCCAATTGATTCAGGATCAACACCTGCAAATATATGAATCATTGTTGGATTACCCACTACAACCATTTGAGAAATCAGGCTTTCTTCAAGTTCAAGAGTTTTCAAGAGGTCCTTCATCCCCCATTCTATTGCCCTGACAACAAGTCTTTGCAGATGTCCAAGATTTTTCCCATCCTGATTAACAGCACCAATGCGACTCATAACATCATCCCCATACAACACCTGGGGATTTTTTACAGATAATGAAGAAAGGATTTTGCCTAAGGTGGTATTGCAAAGATAGACAGCAATAGTTGTTGTACCAAGATCTACTGCAATACCATAGCAAGCACTATCGTCGGTATTATTGAACCTGTCCGTGAATGCTACAGGAAGAGATACCGGTGCCTTGCTTATTATATGAGAGGACAACATTGACGTTTCTGGAATTTCAATGGTAATGTCCTTAGAAACAGAAAATGTACATGCTTCTTTTAATTCAAATTCACCGTTTTCTTCAACAATCTTGACCTGACATTTTTTACAGGCTCCCTTGCCTCCGCAGTCAGCCCTCAAAAAAATATTTTTATACATGAGCGATTCCATCAAGGATTTGCCGGATTGTGCTTCAATCTTTTTATCATGGGGTAAGAGGCGAATATTATATTTTTTATTTGGCATTTTCATTCCTTATCCATTATTGAATTCTGTATTATTAGGAAATTCTTTTTTTAATTTTTACAATTCAAACTATATTATTATAATCTAATAAGAGATAACCTAATTGACAAGGTGTTGAGGTTATTTTTTTAAAAAAACATTTTCACCTATGACCTATTATGCCATGAATATACAGGTGGTAAATCTACAGTCTCAGGCTCTGAAACTACATCTATGAAAATAGGGCCTGGATATCCATTAGCCTCATCCAATACCTTATCCAACTCATCAGGAGTTTTGACATGAAAACTTTTCATTCCAAAGGCTCTTGCCACTGAAGCCATGTCTCCCTGGGTAAAGTCAACAGACATGAACCTGCTTTCCGAATAAATAGACTGAAGCGCTTTTATCCAGCCGAACACACCGTTATTAAAGTGGATGAGGACAACCTGAATATTCAATCTAACCAATGTCTCAAGTTCACCGGCTGACATTCCCAAAGATCCGTCTCCAAACATACCAATAATTTTTGCATTTGGACAAGCTAAAGAGGCTCCAACAACAGCAGGTATGGCATAGCCCAGGCCACCGAAAGCTCTTGGGATTATAAACCGTGAGCCATTCCCCTTTAACCGTAAAAACCGGGTAATATAGGGGGTGGGCGTTCCAGCATCTGAAATAACAATTGAATGTCCGGTAAGATGTTCGTTAACTGCATTGATTACCCTTTGTGGCTTTAGAGGAACAGCATTGGAAAGTAATTGCTTGCGTGATGCTTTCCAAAAGGTCTCACGGATATTGTTAATCTGTTTGACCCAGGAAGAATCACCCGAATGACAGTCCATATTTTGTAATTCGATATAAAGATCTTTTAGTACAAGGAAAACATCTCCGGCAATACAGAGTTCATTTTTATAATTATTGGCAAGCATAGTGGGGTCAATATCAACCTGGATAATTTTGATATCAGACTCTGGGGACGGTTTGGTCCACTTTATTGTTGAAACTGACCCCATTTTACAACCCAGATAAATTAAAGTATCACTATCCTCAATTGCCTTGTGGGCATGAGGATGAAATCCATTGTCTCCTATCACTCCAATTGCAAGCGGATGATCGTCAGGCATAATACCCTGACCTGAGATGGTTGTGGCTACAGGTATGGATAAAGCTTCTGCAATCTTAATGATCGGTTCCCCCGCCTGGGAATGAACTGATCCTCCACCAGCGATAATAACTGGTTTTCTGGCTTCTATAAGGATTTCAGCCAATTTTTTTATTCTATCTGAATCACCGCGCGTTCTGAAAGCAGGGTAGGACATACAATCAGTTTCAGCATAGAGTTCCATCTTTTCTTTGTCTACAAGGCCACTCATGACTTCGGTTGGGAAAGAAAGGTGAACCGCACCAGGCCGACCAGTGGTTGCTATCCTAAA
>JAGLLQ010000005.1 GCA_023140455.1 Desulfobacteraceae bacterium
TGTTATTGGCGAGATAATTGAGTAATTAGAAAGAAGACATTGTTATGATTAAGACCAAAATTAGAATCAGGCTGAAAGCATATGATCATAAACTACTTGATCAGTCAGCACTTGATATCGTAGATACAGCTAGAAAAACAGGAGCACGGGTAGTAGGACCAGTACCACTTCCTACTGTAATAAATAAATTTTGTGTTTTACGCTCTCCCCATGTTAATAAGAAATCCCGGGAACAGTTTGAGATTAGAACACATAAGAGAATGATGGACATTATGGAGCCAACTCAACAAACCGTTGATTCATTAATGAAACTTGATCTTTCACCTGGTGTGAATGTTGAGATTAAATTATAGTTTTAAGAACAGGTAATGAAATGAGCACAGGGATATTAGGAAAAAAAATTGGAATGACGAGTATTTTTGAATCTGACGGGAGACTTGTTCCTGTTACAGTTCTTAAAGCAGGGCCATGTGTTGTAACCCAGATTAAAAATGTGGAAACAGATGGTTATAAAGCACTTCAGCTTGGATTTGAAGAACTTGATGCAAAAAAAATAAACAAACCTGATGCCGGTCATTTTGAAAAAAGCGGCGGTAAAGGGTTCTCAACATTGCGTGAGTTTAGAGTTGACAATACAGATGGCTACGAGGTAGGACAGGTTCTTGATTTAGGAATGTTCGCAGTGGGTGAGAAAGTTGTTGTTTCAGGAGTATCTAAGGGACGCGGTTTTCAGGGAACTATTAAAAGACATGGATTCAGCCGTGGACCTGAAACACATGGTAGCCGTAATCACAGGAAACCTGGTTCCATAGGACAGAGCGCTTGGCCTGCAAGGGTTATTAAAGGGAAAAGAATGCCCGGGCGTATGGGTAATGACAGAGTTACTGTTAAGAATTTAAAGGTTGTAGATATTAAACCTGAAGATAACGTAATATTAATTAAAGGCGCTATTCCAGGATCAAAAACTGGTGTTGTAGAGTTGAAAAAAGCCGAATAATTTAATCGGTGCCTTTGAAGCAAATAATACAAAGGATCGCAGGTATTGCATAATCATTCGCAGTGATGTGCGGTCTTAAATTTAGTAAAGAGGAATAATATGGCTGCTGTAGAAGTTATAGACAGAGCAGGCCAGAAAGTATCGAAAATTGATCTTTCTGATGGTATATTTGGTATGCCTGTTAAAAAAAGTGTTCTTCACGATGTTGTAAGAATGCAGCTTGCAAAAAGAAGATCTGGTACTGCAAAAGTAAAAGGCAGATCAGAAATTGTTGGCAGTACAAAGAAGTTGTATAGACAGAAAGGAACCGGTAACGCACGTTCCGGTGATGTGAAATCACCTCTGCGTAGAGGCGGAGGAGTGATTTTTGGACCTACCCAAAGATCATATTCTCATAAAATCCCAAAGAAAGTCAGATTAAAAGCTTTAAAAATGGCTCTAAGTTCAAAACTTGAAGCCGGAGAGCTTTTTATTATTGATGATCTTAAATTAGACCAGGTAAAAACAAAAGAGTTTGCAAGAATATTGAGCGATCTCAATCTTAAGAAGACATTGATTATCTATGACAATGATGATCAAAATGTGTTTTTGTCTGCAAGAAATATTCCCGATGTGAAACTAATCAAAACAGCAGGACTCAATGTCTACGATATCTTGAGATATGACAATCTGCTTTTGGTAGAATCAGCTGTTAAGGGTATTGAAGGGAGGCTCCTGTAAGATGATAAAAGAATATGATATTATTAGAGGACCTGTTATTACAGAAAAAACAACTCTTCAAAAAGAATATCACAATCAGATTACTTTTGAAGTTGATATAAATGCCAACCGGGTTGAAATTAAGAATGCTGTAGAAAGAAATTTCGATACCAAGGTTTTAAAGGTAAGGACATGTCTGATTAAAGGTAAGACTACCCAGCGGGGGAAAATTTCAGGCAAGAAAAAAAACTGGAAAAAAGCTATTGTTAAGCTTATGCCCGGACAGAAAATTGATTTTTTTGAAGGCGTTTAAAGAGGTATATATATGTCAATTATAAGGACAAAACCCACATCACCAGGAAGAAGAGGTCAGGAATATCTTTCTTTTGATGAAATCACAGAAACAAAACCTGAAAGACGACTGCTCAAGAAATTAAATAGAAAAGCTGGTCGTAATTCATATGGTAGGATTACCAGTAAACGAAAAGGCGGCGGGGTAAAACGACTTTATAGAATTATTGACTTTAAAAGGGATAAAGATGGAATCCCAGCTAAAGTTGTAACCATCGAGTATGATCCAAACAGAAGTGCGCGAATCGCCCGTTTGGTTTATAAAGATGGTGAAAAAAGATATATTCTTGCTCCAAAAGATATTAAAGTTGGTGATGAAATAGAAACCGGGCCTGATGCAGATATCAAACCTGGTAACTGTTTACCGCTGGAAAACATTCCAACTGGTACACGAATCCATAATATCGAACTCAAACCGCTCAAAGGTGGTCAAATTGTCAGAAGTGCAGGCGGCTATGCAAGATTAATGGCAAAAGAAGGCAATTATGCACAGATTTTATTGCCCTCAAATGAAGTAAGAATGGTTCATTTGAAATGTAAGGCTACTATCGGAAGAGTAGGAAATGAAAAACATGGTGATATAACAATTGGAAAAGCAGGCCGTGCAAGATGGATGGGCAGACGTCCAAAATCCAGAGGTGTTGCAATGAACCCTGTTGACCATCCAATGGGTGGTGGTGAAGGAAGATCTGCTGGTGGAAGGCATCCATGTACACCATGGGGAGTTCCGACAAAAGGATTTAGGACAAGAAAGAATAAACGTACAGATAAATATATTGTTAAAAGAAGAGCAAAAAGGAAATAAGGTGATTTAATATGCCAAGATCATTAAAAAAAGGTCCTTATATTGCCCAGGAACTTTTAAAAAAAGTTTTAAAAGCAGTTGAGTCAAATAGCAATGCAGTAATTAAAACCTGGTCAAGAAGATCTACTGTTTTTCCAGAGATGGTAGGGCTTACTTTAGCTGTTCATAATGGGAAAAAATTTATTCCAGTATATGTGTCTGAGAATATGGTTGGCCATAAGCTCGGAGAGTTTTCTCCAACCAGGACGTTCTATGGTCACGCTGGAAGTAAAAAAACAAGAATGTAGTGTAAGGATATACAAATGGAAATTATAGCAAAAACAAAATTTGTAAGAATTTCTCCCTTCAAGTTACGTTTACCCATTGAACGGGTCAAAGGTAAAAATGTTGAGGCAGCATTGAATATATTAAAGTTTATGCCTGTAAAAGCAGCTGGTATTATAGGTAAAACTTTAAAATCTGCAGTAGCAAATGCTGAACACAACAATGAACTTGATGTAGATGACTTGATAGTAAAAAATATTATTGTAGATCATGGTCCAACTATGAAAAGGTTTAGACCAAGAGCAAGAGGACGGGCAACTAGAATCTTGAAACGAACTAGTCATATAACTGTAATAGTTGAATAACCAGTTGAGATAAGGAGGAGCAGGCTTGGGTCAGAAAGTAAATCCTATAGGATTAAGGTTAGGAATAATAAAGACATGGGATTCCAAATGGTATGCTGATAAGGAATATGCAACATATGTATATGAAGATTTCAAAGTCAGAAAATTTTTAAAAAAGAAATTATATCATGCTGGTATTTCAAAAATAGAAATTGAACGTTTTGCTAAACAAATCAGAATAAGAGTCTTTGCTTCCCGACCAGGAATAATTATTGGTAAAAAAGGATCTGAGATAGCTCTTTTAAAAAAAGATTTGGAAAAGATGTTATCGTCTGATGTGCTGATTGATATTAAAGAAGTACGCAGAGCTGAAACCGATGCTCAGTTAGTAGCAGAAAATATTGCTTTGCAGCTTGAAAGACGAATTGCATTTCGAAGAGCAATGAAAAGAAGTGTAACTACTGCCATGAGGTTCGGTGCTAAAGGAATTAAGATAATTTGTTCAGGAAGACTTGGTGGGGCAGAAATGGCAAGAACTGAATGGTATAAAGAAGGAAGAATACCTCTTCATACCCTGCGAGCAGATATTGATTACGGCTTTATTGAAGCAAAAACAACTTATGGAACAATTGGTATTAAGGTTTTCATCTTTAAAGGTGAGATCATTAATACAGATACAAAAAACTCTTAAAGATATTGTTCCAGTTGATGAGGAGAATATAAGAAATGCTTAGTCCTAAAAATGTAAA
>JAGLLQ010000050.1 GCA_023140455.1 Desulfobacteraceae bacterium
AATGTGATTCAGAACATGCCGGCAGGACTGGTTACCATCAATTCTGATTATAAAATCACATCCATGAATAAGGCAGCAAAAGATATTTTTGGAGAAGACTTAACAACTCCCTATCCACAAATGATTGAATTAATAAAAGAAATGGAGACTAATTATAAAACTTTTAATCAGGAGATCAGTTTTGTAATCAACCCTGAATTAACAATACCTCTTGATATAACTGCATCTTCAATTAAGGATACTGAAAATGAAATTGTTGAATTTTTATTTCTTTTCAGAGACTTAACACAAATAAAAGAGTTAAAAAAACAGGTGGAAACGAATAAACGTCTTGCTGCAATCGGAAAACTTGCTGCAGGAGTTGCCCACGAGATCAGGAATCCTCTAAGTTCTATAAAAGGATTTGTCACTTATCTTGGTAAAAGACATGAAAATAACAGTGCTGATAAAGAGACTACCAAAATTATGGTGGGAGAGGTGGAGCGGATTAACCGATCCATTACCCAACTTCTTGAATTTGCCAAACCCATGGCTGTTGATAAAAATGAAGTGGATATTAAAGATTTAATTACTCATTCCTTAAAACTTGTTCAAACAGACCTTGATAAAAAGAAGATTAAAACAAAGGTCAATATTGATACAACAAAAGAAAAACTTTATACAGATAATGACAGAATGAACCAGGTCCTTTTAAATCTATATATCAACGCAATCGAAGCGCTTAAAACCGATGGAACTCTGGAAGTTCATGTTCTTAATGCAGCAGAAAAGGAATTTATTGAAATCAGGGTTCAGGATAATGGCAATGGGATTGATGAAGATTGTCTTGACCAGATTTTTGACCCGTATTTCACCACGAAGGCTACAGGAACAGGTCTTGGGCTTTCAATCGTTCACAGGATTATTGAAACCCTGAAAGGAACAATCCGTGTAGAAAGCACAAAAGAGCAAGGCACTTGTTTTATAATAAAACTACCTGCTTCTCAAAAGGATAAAAATAAGGATAGCAAATAAAGATGAAAAAAATACTTGTAGTTGATGATGATTCTGTTCATGGAATGATGCTCAAAACCTTGATAGAAGACTGGGGATATGAAATTCACCTGGCGGATGACGGAACAAGCGGTGTGGATATGGTCAAAGATCAGCCTTTTGATTTAGTTCTGCTGGACATGAAGATGAAAAAAATGTCAGGAATGGAAGCTTTGCAGCACATAAAAAATTATAATCCTTCTTTGCCTGTGGTTATCATGACAGCGTATTCATCAGTTCAGACTGCTGTAAAAGCATTAAAAACAGGCGCCTATGATTATCTGACCAAACCCCTTGATTTTGACAAATTAAAACTGACCATTGAGCGCATATTTGAAAGCATTTTTTTAAAAAAAGAAAATAAGAATTTAAAGACCCGGCTCAAAGAAAAAACCATTGTCCACGACATTATCGGAAAAAGCCCTGCAATACTTGCTCTATTGGACACCATCGAAATGGTAGCTCCAACTGATGCAAATGTGCTTGTAGTTGGAGAGTCCGGTACAGGAAAAGAACTGGTATCCTCTGCTGTCCATTTTAATTCTTCTCGAAAAGACCAGCCTTTTGTCAGAATTAATTGTGCTGCCATAACAGAGACTTTGCTTGAATCAGAACTTTTTGGTCATGAAAAAGGTTCTTTTACCGGCGCTGTCGGTCGTCGGATCGGGCATTTTGAGCAGGCTTCAAAAGGAACGCTGTTTCTCGATGAAATCGGCG
>JAGLLQ010000500.1 GCA_023140455.1 Desulfobacteraceae bacterium
AGCAGTAAAACCAGACAATGATAGCAGTCAGAGTGCCCAAAAATGTGGCGGAAAAATTCCTGACTAAACTTAATCTGAGCATATATCCAATTATTGAACCGACAACAGGTCCAGTCACTGGAAGGGGAGCCATTACAAAAAGAAAAATACCAATCCATCCATAGGGTTTGATCCTATCTTTTTGCTCCAAAGCTTTGGCAGCAAGCCGCTCCATAAAGTTAACCAGCCATTTAATCTTCAAATATCTTGTGGTGCTATAAACAAAACCGGTATAGGTAAAACTCACAATCAGCACTTCAATATAAAAATTATATATTATAGTTGGAAAAGCACCGAATCCGTTAAGGATACACAAACCTATACCAGCCGCGCGGCCACCAAAGGTGTGGGCAAAAAAAACAAGAATAAGGATTTTAGCTATTTGAAGATCTGTGGCAGCATAATATGATATTAATGCTATCAGCAAAAGGCTGAGTATAACACCACTTAATAATAGCCTGCTTTCAGTGGTGTTAAATATATTATATTTCATATGGGAATATTCGATCGCCCGCACTATTGCAGGTGTTAAGGTTTATTTCACTGTTAAAACAGGACATGGGGCTTCGAGGATAACAATTTGAGCGGTTGATCCAAAAATCAATTTTCCAACCTTGGACCGACTTCTGACACCTATGATAATTTCATCGACATTGCTTTCTTTAGCAAACCTTACAATATCTTCTCCGGCATCAAGCCCCCGAACAAGTAAATGTGTTTCACTCTTCACATCAAAATCATCAAAATATAACTTTGCCTGGTCAAGATTCCCTTCTGCTTTAGCAATCTCCTGCCCTTCTGTTTTATCGCCACCTGCCAAAGATGTTGCAATCAGAATTGTACCGTCAAATGCTTTGGCATGTTTTACAGCTATATCCATCAAATCTTTACCAACATCAGTTCCTTTATATCCTACCAGAATCTTCATATTTAACACCTCATTTTAATGATTATAAACAAATCAATCAATTCACTGTTCAATCATATTCAATTTACAAATAATATAATATTTTTATCATTTTATCAAGATAATAAGGAGGTTGAGTTTCTCGTGTTTCTTAAACCTCTGAAGTGTTTTTATCTTTTTCTTAATACATTATTTGTGATATTAATATAAACTTATTTAAGCTTTATTAACCTTAATGCAAAGCGCAAGAAACTATATGGCTAAATTTGATAATGCTATGGAAGTTTTTAAGCTTCTCAGAAAAACAAATTGCAGGGAATGCAACAAACAAACATGCCTTGCATTTGCTGCTGCTGTTTTCCAGGGACAGGCTTTTCTAAACGATTGTCCTTATATTGATGATAAAATCATTAGTAAATATGGTGATAAAAAAAATACTTTTATATCCAAACCTGATCAGGCTTATCAAAAAAGAATAAATCTTTTAAAAGAAGAAATAGCAAAGATAGATCTTTCTACAAGAACTGAAAAAGTGGGTGGAAGTTATGGGAAAAATAAGCTGACAATTAAAATTCTTGGGAAGAATTTCAGTGTTGATTCACAGGGGAACATATCAACAGATATCCATGTTAATTCCTGGATAGCACCTGTAGTATACGCCCATATTATAAATTGCGCCGGACTGCCTTTATCAGGAAAGTGGGTGTCTTTTAGAGAGCTTGAAAATGCAATGGACTGGTACAGATTTTTTAATCACCAATGTATCAAAACCTTAAAAGAAGTTGCAGATACTTACACTAATTTCTTTCAAGATATAATCGAATTATTCAATGGCAGGCAGGTCAATAATCATTATGACGCTGATATTTCACTTATAATACACCCTCTTCCAAAACTGCCGATTCTTATCTGCTACAATAAACCTGAAGATGGACTTGAACCAGACCTGAACCTTTTTTTTGACAGCACCGCAGATAAAAACTTTTATACTGAGGATATCTATACCATTGGTACTGGATTGGCTAAAATGTTTAAAAAGCTTGCTCTTACTCATGGATAATTATTATATGGAGAAATATTATATTGAACCTGAAAAATTCCCGATACGGCTAAAAGACAATGTCTTTATACTGGGGAATTACTTTTTTAATGTTTTTCTAATTGTTGGTGATAAAAAAACAGTACTTTTTGAGACTGGAATTTCAGCTGTTACAGACACTATCATCTCTCAAATAGAAAGCCTTCAGGCTCATCCTGACTATATTATTCCCGCACACCCCCATTCAGATCATATTACCGGCTTGCCGGGTCTTATGGAAAAGTACCCTGATGCAACCATTATTACAGCTAAGGGTGCAAAAGAATTTATTGAACACCCTAAAGCAGGCCCGCTCTTAATTAAAGAAGATAAATACCTGCACAAAAGCTTATCTCAATGGGGTCTCATCTCCCAAAGGCAGCCTTTAGAAGCAGTTCCGAATTTAAAGACCAGTTTGATTGTTGAAAACAAAGAATCTTTAGATCTCGGGAATATCACTCTTACTTTGATTAAAGTTGATGGGCATTCTCCCGGTAATTTAATAGCTTATATCCCTGAGTTAGAAATAGTTTTCACTTCTGACTCCCTTGGATTCCACTATCCGGGAAGATTTTTTTTTCCACTTTTCTTTACTGACTTACAAGACTATTTAGCCACTATCGACCTGATAAGATCTTTCAACCCTGTAACACTTTGTCCGGCTCATCAGGGTCATATTGAAGGTGAAGCTGTCAATGAAGCTCTGAAAAAAACATTGGGTGCAACTCATAAAATTGTTGATCTCATTAAACAGAATAAATATTCAGATGATGTCCTTGCTGAAAAGCTTTTCAACTATTGTTTTATTGATGAATTTACGCTGTATACAAAATCCAATATAAGAAATTGTGTAATGCTTTTGATAAAAAGAGTTAACGAATTAAAAAGATGAAAAATCATTCTCCGCTTATCGTGAAAGACTCTCCGTTATTAAATACACATTCCACAACGCCTGTCTCAAGATTAGGTTTCATCACCAACACCACTCCATTACTAAAAGTATGGACTATTTTATCTCCC
>JAGLLQ010000501.1 GCA_023140455.1 Desulfobacteraceae bacterium
ATTCATTTCTTTAAAATACTCAGAGTTGTCTTGCTCTAAGTATTGAAGTGTTTTCTTTAAGGTCTCATCCATACCAATTAATTTATTGATATTTTTACCAAACTTGATCGATTTTTCTATATTACGCTTTAAATCATTTCCAATGGCTGTGTATTTTGAAAATGTGGAATCAATATAAATATTTTCAAGGGAACTTAAACTCAACATGGTATTAAAACCCAAAGCCAAAACCAAAAGAAGGATTGAACTGATGATAAGTTTAATTTTAGTATTATTGTCGTAACTATCCGGGGTGTGCGATTCTGTTTTTTTTATCATATTTAAATCACCAATTTATAAATTTAATGAGCTTTTGGCTCTCCATTATATTTGATAATCAACATAGCTATATCATCTGATTGAGGTGCTGATTGTGTGTGTTGTTTAATACTGTCCAAAACATTTTCAATGATCTGGCTTGGTGATTTGTCTTTATTTTTTGTTGCCTGGAAAAGGAGTTGTTCATTGGAATATTGCTTTCCCTCTGTATCCATAGCTTCATTCACACCATCTGTATAAAGAAAAAAACTTTCACCGGGAGAGAGGGAAAATGAAAGGTCAGAATAAGGCATATCAGGCATTGCCCCGACCAAAGGCTCATTTTTCCCCTCTTTATAAAAGACATCCTTATCTGTGGGAATTACAATGGGTGGATTATGCCCTCCATTGGCATATATGATTTCGCCGGTTTTAATATTGAAAACCCCTATTATCAATGTGATAAACATGGATCTTGGGTTATCAGAACTTAAGATGTTATTTATTTTATACATCATCTTACTTGGCGAATGAATTGTTTCACTTAAGGTCCTTATAAGGGTTCTGGTTACAACCATGAATAATGCTGAGGGTACTCCCTTATCTGAAACATCTCCCAGAGTAAAACATAGGTGTTCATCATCAATCAGAAAAAAATCATAAAGATCTCCCCCAACCTCTTTGGCAGGCATCAGAGTGGCATACAGATCAAATTCCTGGTATTCGGGAAAAGAAGGAAAGGTTTTTGGTACCATTCCAAGCTGGATATCCCTTGCAATATTCAATTCACTCTCAATTCTTTCCCTGGAGGCTGTGATGGAAATCAGATCCTGAATATTGTTACTTAATTCATGTCTCATTAAAATAAAAGATGATGCAAGATCTCCGACTTCATCCTTATACTTTTCAGGCAAATCATCAATGGGTGTTTTAGGATTCAAAGGCTTGGTAAAATCCTGTTCCGGAAGCTCTTTGGCATAGGATGACAAAAGACCCAATGGCTTTGAAATACGGGTCACAAGAATAAATACAGCAATTAACCCTAGCATAAACATGATACTAAGTATTATAACCTGCCTTACAACAAGTTTTTGTGCAGGCTTATTAATCTCACTTACAGGAACGATAACACTGGTATACCATTTCAAAGGCTTGAAATAATTACAATAAACAATCATGGCTTCCTTATTATTACCATCAGAAGTAACAAAACGAAACTCAGAAATTCCAGACTTTAATGATGCTTCAATGTCATCATAAATGGTATGGTCAGTCAGGATACTCTTGGATAAATGGATATTACTTTTAATATGTTTTGGAAGAGAAATAAGTGTATTGTAATCTGAATCAAACATATAAACAAATCCGCGCTCTGTTATGTTTAATTGTTTGGAAAAATCATCAAGGGATTCTATTATGTTTTTTAACTTCTTTTTGGCTTCAGCCTCAATACTGCTTATGCCTATTGAAGTCACTATGGTGAGCTCCCATTTATCAAAAGGCAGGAAATAGGCAAGTGCTGACTTGGGGTTTGCTTCATCAGGATTAAGACTATAGGCAGCAAAATCGCCTTTTTTTCTTAAGTTGGAAAAGCTCATAACTTTAGATATATTTCTGTGTTTCCTGTCTTCAATGGCATGATATGTTTCTGTAGTTACTGATTTATTGGAACTTGCCAACACCTTGGAATCCTTACTGACAATAAAATAATCAACCTCTTCAAAAGGAGCCTGGCTCAACCATTCAAGAGCATATTGAACAGACTTTTTCTCAGAACTACTCTTCTGATCAGAACTGGCATAACCTTTAAAAACAGACTTAATCATCAATGCAGTGTCCTTCAATTGCTGCCTCTTGGAAAGAGTCATTGTCTTCTTGTCAGACAAAAGATTATGATAATCGTCCTTAATAATGATTTCCAGGGACCTGAGAATGTTGATAGCTGATTTTTCCTGGGCAACCAGCATTGCATTACCAACATCACGATTGGTAAAATAAATATTAACAATGGTGGAAACAACCATAACCAGAGTGATGAAAAATATAATTTTCCCTTTAATTGTTGAAAACATTGATTTTCCTGCTTCTTGTAAATTTTAAAGGTTACCAAACAAAGGAGAATTCTACCATATTTGAGCTGGCAATAACAGATGAAGGCGGGGAAAAAGATATCAGAAAAACATCCTGATCCTGCAATTCATTATTCTCCTTTTTCACAGAAATATCTTCTGGTTTATCATGGTCGGTTTTTATAAAAATATCAGTAAGTGCTTTTTTAATACTTTCCTGAGGTGTTAAATTTAAACTCGTTTGCTCTCTAATATTAATTAAAGCTTCTATTATCCGATTAAAAAACATTTGAAACTTTATGGAATCACAAGAAAGGGCCGCCTCCTTGGGAATAAATACAAAATCTTTATTTTTCACTCCTATAACAGGAGTTATTCCGGCCTCAACAAGCTGTATTATTCTTTCATCAGAAAAAATCGCCTCGGCAGACGATGTATTTCTTTCATCAATACTAAACAAAGGAAGGTTATCAATACTGTATTTAGTATATCTTGAAAATCCCATGGGCCACCCTGTATCATTAACAGCTTTGGCACATAACGCACCTGTCGCCCATACGCTTGAACCTGAAAGAGGCTGATCCTCAAATTCAGTAGCGGACCGAACAGCAAATTTGTTGCAATTGACAATGAGCCAGGAAGCACCTGCAAGGTCTTTTAATTTTCTAAACTTTGCATAGGAAATATCATCAAGATGATTATTTATATAAGAGAGCTTATCAAGTTGATTAAAATCATCTATTCTGAAAAAATCTGGTTTCAGACATATACATGCAGGAATCATCATCTTATCGACAAAATGAATCACTTTTTCAAGAAGTTCAATAGACGGCATGGTATTATCAAACTCAAGATCAATAAGCATAAGGTTAGGCATTTCATCTATGGGCAACAATTCTACTGTATTAAAGACATGCTCAAGACTATTATGAGATGCAGGTGATATGCTGACACTGATTTTATTTGAGCCTTTTATTTGGGCTTGTTTAACAAGAGTTTGTACTCCTCTCCACGCAGATTCTGTTTTTTGAAATTCAATATTTGAAAACACTTCTTTCAAAACACCATTTATTTCACCATCAACGCTTTCCCCTTCACTGGAAACATCAGAAGGCGTATCAGAAACTGCAACTATGGAAAGTATATCATCAACAGCATCCGGCTTCTTTGTTGATGCTTTATCAGCACTACCGCCCTGAACTTTCCTCTGAACATCTTTTTCCACATCAGAGAGTGATATAAAATAGGGATTATTTTTAATAATTGAGCCTGGCTTAAAATCTTTTATCTTATTAAATTTTAAAGTTAATGCTCCATCAGAACACAACTCAACAGGTAAAGGCAGATATAAAACCGGAGCAATAGTTGCCATGGCTTCATCAATGGAATAAAGATCAAGTTTTACAAAATCAGGCTTAAATTTCCCATCAGGTACTGGAGCAAAAGCTCCAAGAGCCAATATTTTATACGCAGGAACTATATCTGTCATTTTATTCTTCCTTCTGTTTTGAAAGATTGTGCTGCAAAGCTGCCTGGGCGTCCTGTAAGGCTTTTTGAAGTGTTTGAACCAGCAAATAGGCATTGCCTGTAGACATGACAATACGATTTGAAATACTTGCATGTTCAGGCATTGCTTTATGATGATTTCCAAACTCTATGGTTACATCTCCAACACCGGCATAGACATTGAATATGTCTCGATATACATATTCAAGCTCCGGGGGAACATGAAATTGTATTTCAGGTTGTTGAGCATTGCCTTTCTTATCATTTTCTATTTGTTTTTCTTTAGCCATTATTTATTCCAATCATTTTCGAATTATTATCAACTCATATACAAAACTTTGAACTGTCCTGGAACCAATGTCATGCCCGTAGGTACATTTGTTGAGTTCTGTAATGAATTATCCAGCATTCTTGTAGCTGGTGTACCTCCAGTAATAACTTTCATACTGCATCGGATATTACGCGCAGGTCCCATGACCATGCCGGAGGCAACACCCATCTGCACTCCTGTTGTATCCCCCACACTTGTGGGAATAGTTGTACAGATGTTATGGGACGGCATAAACATGATAAGATGTTTCATTGATGCAGTTGGAGGGATTGCCATTACCTTTGTAGCAATATTTGGATAGGGTATTGGTACAGGAGCTCCTGCAGCTAAAGGGGTAAGACAGACATCCGGCATTCCAAAATCCATTCCCGGCATTGAACAATTTGCAAACATAAAAATACTCCTTAAATATTAAAGATTATCCCATGAGGATTTTTTCCCCATCAATTTTAGTACTCTTTTTACTGTTCATTATAGTATGTTTTGAATCCATGGAAAGAAGTCCTTCAGCTTGCCTGTTAATATGACCTGCTTTCACCATATCGTTATCTTCAGTACTTCGTACATATCCTATGAATTTATCAATCACCTGCTTTGCCATTGTATTAATAAGATTACTGATCAGTCGAACAGTTTTAAAGCTGGCATGCAGTTCATTGCCATTGGCAGTAATATTATCGTAGGATATAGTTGCTTCCTTGCTCTTATGTATGATTTTCTTTGAAAAACAATTTACATTATTTGACACAATGGACACACTCTTCGAGGATTGTAAACTCAAACTTCCATCGTTACTTTGAATATTCGTATCATCCGGAAAGGATATATTCATTTTCTTACTGCCTGGCCTTTCTTGAATACCTAAAACATAAACTATTCCATTTTCATTTTCAGTACAGATAACAATATCATTAATTTGAACATCAATAAGACAGGAAAATGCTTTTGTGGCTTTCTTAATCTCTCCTGCTAAATTGATACTTATTACATCTGAAATAATAGATATCACTGAACCCGTCCTAACAACAGATGCAGTATTAATCTTCATTGGGATTACTTTCCTTGCTGAATTATTCATTTATTCCCCCATTGTTCTGACTTAAGTCGTTTTGAGTCTGTGCCTCTAGTTAAAATTTTTTTTGATCCTTGCCATTTAGTATTTTCATCATCAATTTCGTGCAGATTTGCAAAATAAAGGTTTGTATTTGAAAAATCTGAATTTTTGATGTTAGCATGGGAAAGGTCTGCATAAACAAGATTAGCGCCTTTAAAAATAGAGTTCTCCGCTTTAACCCCTTCCATCTGAGCCTGATGAAGATTGGCAGAAGAAAAATCACACCCTTTCAATACTGCATTCTGCATACTTGCCATTTTCAAATTCGCATTTATAAAAACTGAACTGGAAAGCTCAGCCTCAAAAAAATTTGCATATTCAAGGTATGTATTATTAAATATGGAGTTCTCAAGATTTGCCCACATAAAACCGCCCTGCTTCAGTTTTGCTCCTGAAAAATCACATCCTGTAAGAGTGCTGTTATGAAATTGTAGTTGTGTTAAATCCATGTTGGAAAAATCAGTTTCAATGAACGATACGCCATGGAAAAGAGAAAGACAAATTGCAGCATCTTTAAGAATATTATTTTCAAACTCACATTCATAAAAAGTTGTCTTGTAAAGATTTGCCCTGGACAAGTCACAGTTTTGCATTTTACAAGAAATAAAAGCTGCAGAGTCAAGGTTAGAATCAGCAAAAGAAGATCCTTGAAGGTTTGTGTCTGAAAAAACTGACATCCCAAAAAGTCGAGTATTTGAAAAGTCAGCTTGCGCTAATTCAGATTCTACAAACCTCACGGCCTCTGTATCTATCTCTTTAAAATAACCCTTTTGAAGATTACATTTAATAAAATTTGTTGCCTTAAGATTTGTCTTAGAAAATGTACAATTTTTCATGGAACAGCTTTCAAAGGTTGCTTCTTTTAAATTGGTCCCTGTGAAATCACAATTATCAAAAGAATTATTACTGAAAATACCACCTGAAAGATCAATTGTTTTGCAATCTAACCCTGTAAAGTCTTCTTCAAAAAAAATTTCACCAACCTTTACCTGTTTTGACAAGTCCTGACCTGTTAATATTTCAGACATTATTCTGGTCTCCAATGCTCAATAAGTGTCCAGTCAAGATTACTACCTGTAAAATCTGTATTTGTTATTGTAGATCTTAAAAAATCCACACCGTGTAAATTAGCTTTTTTAAAGGATGCTCCCACAAGATGGGCCTTTGCAAGGGATCCTTTCTCAAGATTTATCCTGTCTAATATTGCATTTGTAAGAATTGCTTTTCTAAATTGGGTTTCTTTTGCAAATGCATTTGACAAATCAGAGTTTGAAAGATCTGTACCCCCGAAAAAGGTGTTTTGTAAATCAGCATATGTTAAGTCCGAGTTCTGCATATCCATGTCCTGAAAGTTAGCTTGCTTAAGGCAGGCATGCCTGAATTTTAGATTAGTCATGCTGGATTTTCCTTCTCCAGTTCCAACAAAGCATGCTTTTGAAAGATCAG
>JAGLLQ010000502.1 GCA_023140455.1 Desulfobacteraceae bacterium
AAGAACTTTATGTCCAGCCAAAGCAAGTCCTGCGCTAAGATTAACAGAGGTAGTAGTTTTCCCTACACCGCCTTTACTCAAAGTTATGCATATTTTCCTTGCACTTTTGCTTTTATACCGGAATCCTTCTTTAGAGGAAGCTGTATCAGTTTCATATTCTTCTGATTGTACAGGGAATCTGTTATTACAAACTTTACATCGTGCAATAAACCTCTTTTTCAACAAAAACTTTTCTTTTAATTTGTTTTCATCTACTTCATGTTCTTTCCCGCATTTAGGGCAAATAATCTTAGCCACTATTCCTCCTTCTTTAATTCCTTAATAATAGCATTCATGGCAATTTTTGCTAATCTCTTTTTTGAAATATCTTTTCTTTTGCCAGTAGAAACTTTCAATTTCAGCTTACCGTCTTCAGATTCTCCTAATTTCAAAGAGATACCATCTCTGGTTATTTCTACTGCATGTTGACTTTCTCTGACAATAGTTTTCCCTTGTTGCCTATTAGTATCAGTGGATTGAGACTGTTTAGCAGCAGCTCTTTTCTTTTTTGCTTCTGCTCTTTTCCTCTTCTTACTACTACCATCATCGCCCCACATAAATGAAAGCATTGATGTGTTTTGAGGACTATTGACGGTCTCTTTTTTTCTTTTCTTGGTTTTATCTTCCTTAGTTTTGTCTCGATATAGAAGACTATTCAGCTTTGCACTATCTTTATTATCAGTGATATTCTGAGTAAGAATATGATCAATACGCTCTTTTTTATCACTCATTCCTATCGAATCTCCCTATTCACCCATATCACTTACATCGTTCTTAGTCAAAACATCCTTTTTCAAAATTTCAAAACAAGATAATAACAATTCTTCTTTTCCAGGATCAAGATCTTCCCATAACATACCGCACAGCCACTTATTCTCAATATTATCACCTCTGCTTATCGGCTCTGAAGAGTTATGAACTATTTTGCCTTTAAGATCCTTGATTGAGTCTTTATTGGATTTCAGTTCACATCCAGAAACAATTGTTCCAATGGGAAACTCCATTCCTGAATGAACATAAAAACTTACTCCATTGATACTTACATCAACAAGAGAATATTTTTTTTTATCTATCCTTAGAAAATATTTTTCATTTTCACCAATTGATACACGAAAAAATTGTCTCGTAGCAGAATTTGAATCAGATCCTTCTAAATCATTAAAATCTAATGAATCTCCACTCGAATGTCCACTCATCCTGCCTCCTAATTACATGGCTCCACAAAACAACTATACTTTGACTTTAATTATATAGCAATATAATTTTTATTAAGCAAGTTAAAATTTTATAATACCCAAGGGCTTTTTTGGCAGTTCTCAATATTTTTTTCCGTATAAATATTTGAAAATAAAAAAAGGAGTTTAAGTACTTAAATAAGAACTCAAACTCCTTTTAAAAAACTATATATTTTAACAGTTAGTAACTACTAACCTGCAAAATATTAATGAGCTAATAATTCAGCTACTGCAGCAGCTTGTGGATGTGCATAAATAAGGATCAATGCAACAACCAATGCATAAATACAAAGAGACTCAATCATTGCAAGACCAATAAGAAGAGTAACTGTAATTTTACCAGATGCTTCAGGATTTCTTGCAACACCACTTACAGCACCGTTAAGACCCATTCCCTGACCAATACCACAACCAAATGCTGCAATTCCAACTGCGAGGCCTGCTGCCCATACACTTGCGATAAAAAACTCCATTTTAAACTCCTTTTAAAATTTATTATATATAAATAACGGGCTTCTTCCAGTTCCCGTAAACTACTAATTCATATTACTAATGTGATTCTTCAAGTGCTTCAGCAACATACATAACTGAAAGCAGAAAAAATACAAAAGCCTGAACCAAGGCCACAAAAACACCAAGTGCCATTATTGGAAGTGGAGCAAGAAATAATCCTGCAAGTCCTAATAAAATTCCAACAACAAGTTCATGACCCATCATATTTCCAAAAAGACGAAATGTAAGAGAAAGTACTCTTGCAAAATGACCAATAATTTCAATTGGAAGCATTAAAGGGATCATCCACCAGACAGGTCCGCAAAAATGTTTAATATATTTTATTCCATGATATTTAATACCAACCATCCAGGAAAA
>JAGLLQ010000503.1 GCA_023140455.1 Desulfobacteraceae bacterium
TTTAAAGCATACTCTGCAACATAACTTTCCCAGTCAACAACATTTTGAATTAAATCATAATTTTCATGTTCAGGGTCTGCGACAAAGAATGTGTACTCATCTGTTTCTGAGTTTTTTGCAAAGGTAGAAACAAAACCTGCTTTATTTGCATTGCCAATATAGTATTTGCCGCCATCTGCTACATATTTCCCGTCTCCTAAAGGTGTTATAGACATTTCAGAAGAATAAAGATCAGCGCCATGGGTTTTTTCAGAAAGACCAAAAGCAAAAATCCCACCTTTTTTCAGTAAATCTGCAGTTTTCTTTTTAATAGATTCATTTTTACTCATCCATATTGGGCCAAGTCCAAGTATCGTGACCTGCCATGTATACCAGTGTGAAAGATTATAGAATCCAAGTACTTCATTGAAATCACAATTGCGGAAAGTGTCCCATCTCGCATTTGGGTCATCTTTTGCATACTCTGAAGGCGTAAGAAGATTTGAAAAAATTTCATTTTCCTTTAAAAAGGTAAGAAAGTCTTCATACCAGATACAGTTTTTACGGTCCTCTTTTAATCTGTTTTTCCCGCGGGATTCAAAATATTCAATTGTTTTTAACATAATTTCTCTGGATTTATCATCAAGATGATTAAATGTTTCTTGTTTCGGGTGAAGTAAAATCATTGGATATCCTCTTTGTAAGAAGTTGGCATACGAACTTTATTTTTTTTCAATTAAATCTTTAATCATTCGTTTAAATAAAAGTTTTTCTTCAATGGAAAAATTTTGTAAAAGTTCATGGTTAGCAGCTTGTCGCTCTTCAAGCAATACTTTTTTTAAATCATTTGCTTTTTTTGTTGTAGATATGAGTTGGGACCTTGCATCATTCGGGTCTGGTTTTTTAATTATCCATCCTGCCTGAACCATTCTTTCTATGACTCCTGATAATGTTGCTTTATCAAGTATCAGCATTTTGCCAAGTTCACCTGCTGTAATGCCCTGTTTGTACCAGAGTCCTTCAAGGGTGAGGTGCTGTAGGTTTGTTAAATTATATGGAACCAGTCTTTTTTTAAAATCTGCATGGGCTTTCTGGTAAGCTTTACCAAGCAAAAACACCATGCAATCGGGTAGGTCATCAGGTAATTTATTCATTTCAAACTCCTTTGTATACGAACAATATAATAAAATTTCTTTTATTAAATGTCAACTATCTATTTAATAATCATGAGAGACTAAATGTTTAAGCTGGAATACTTTTTTTACATTAATCGAAATAATACAGGTGTTATTTTATTTCATAGCTTGCAATACAGGTGGTTGAGCGTTTACGAGTTGTAAAAAGATTTATATATAATTTTGAAGACTTTGTCTTTTTATCAACACTAAAGGTTTGAACAATTACTGGCCAGGTGGCTGGTTCAACATAGAAAATTTTGCTCATGGGTTTTGATGAGCTTTTTTTGGTGGTGGATAGATTCCACTTAAGGGCATGGGCGGGGTCAACTCGATCCAAAAAATAGATAAAAACAATAAATTCCTCTCCTGGTTTTGCAAAACTTTTAAATTCTTTCATAGAAAGGGCGTGCTTTTGGACTTTTCCGATACTTTTAAAGCCTTTATTGAATTTATCCTGGTTTGACTCAAAAGTTTCAGAGCGCATAATATAAACTGAAAGGCGGGGTCTGTTTGGATAGAGCACTTGGGTGGTCAATTCCTGAACATCAATCATAGAAAGTTTCTTAGATAAATATTCTATCGTCTTCTTTCCTGCAATTCCGTCGGAAGTCAGTCCCTGAGCTCGCTGATACTCGCTAATCTTTTTTTTCAGATAATTACTTAATTGGCTATCTTTAATTTGTTTTGAAATTTTCGAACCTTGAAGGAGTGATTTTTTAATTGCATCCACTTCTTTTTTATCAGGTTCTGTGATTCTAAAAATAATTTGATTTTTACTCAAATCTATTCTGCCTAAACTATCTATAGATTCACATACCATACCAAGAGTAGAATATCCTTCCGGGCTTTTAGTGTCTTCTGCGATTACAATATTGCGTTGTTTGAAATGAATATAGTCGGTCTTGTTTTCAAGATTTATTTTTGTTTGTGGATTAGTTCTAACCAGAGGAAAAAATTCTAAGAAACCTAACTTGGCGGCATCAATTGTCGCAAGCGCCAGATTGGCATCCGAATCCATTTTTTCAGGGTCAGCAAAATAAATTTTTGTTGATTTAGCAGGCGATTGCTTTTTATTTGTAGAGCTTGTTGGAAGGGTACGGCATGCGCAAAGCAAAATAACAAGTAGCAATGATAAAAAAAATATTTTTTTATTTTTCATAACGCACTCCTTAAATATACTAAATAGTTTATTGGTATTGATTTTAATAATTGTTTATCAATTAATATCAATTTGTGTTGTTGTACACGACATATGGTGCAAACAAAGAACAGCCCCTTTTTTTAAACACAACATTTTCCATGGCATGTTATGCGCACGATTCCTACTGCTCATCAAGATACTGCACCCCCACGCAAAAGAGGAATGTAGCAAGATTAAGAGCCTCTTTGGGTGATGTACCAGGCTCACACATGAGAATAAGGGTTACTGTTTCACCTAGCTTTTGCCCAATCATTTTATCAAGAGCATCTGCTTTTTGATTGCTTTTGAGTTTTTGAGTATTTTTCTTTGTTTCGGGTATTTGATCACTATGTTTAATCAGGTAATCAGTAAGTTTGAGCCAATGATTTTCAATCACAGAGCCTGGTTCTCTATGCGCTCTTTTTTTTCTTGTGTTATGGCTGTTTTTATTTGTATCACCTGAAAACTTGTATGGTGCAGTTGCAGGCTTATTAGCTTTATTTTCTGCGCCACCACCGCCATCGCCGCCGCATGCAAAGGCGTTCGGTGAGGCCATACTGAGGATTAAAATTATAATAAATAAATAAATGGTTTTCACAACGTGCCTCCTTTATTAAATCTTTAATTCCGAGACCTGTGCCTTTTATATAAAGTTATTTAATACCTTTTCCATTTTTTACCTATTTTGAAATTTTGATTCCTTGATATTATTTGTTTAAGGCTGCTTCATATACAAGTGCTTGTAAGAAGAACATTATAAGTTGTTTGTTTTTGCGAGATTGTTCTAAACCCTTACTTGCCACCACGTGAAAGTATATGTAATTCCATTAGAGCTCGTAATGCTTCTATATCAGGGTCTTTTTTAGGTTTATTAGTCTTATTATTATTCATGAAATTGATAGCACTCTGGAAGTGTTTATCAACTCTATTAGGGTTAGCTGTTCCCCGTAGTGGTTGTGATGTTACGTTGCGACTGCCGTTATTCGTATTGCCTGAAAATTGAAATGGAACTGTAGCAGAAGTATCAGTTGTGCCGCCGCCACCACCGCCATCACCGCCGCCACATGAGAAGGCATGTGATGATGCCATACAGAGGGTTAAAATTATAATAAATAAATAAATGGTCTTCATAATCACCCCCATTTTTTTTATATACAATTTTTAATATGTTTATTAAGTATACATAAATCAATAAATCAAAAAAAAATAATAGTCAATACTTATGAGCAGAGAATAGATTCAAAATATTGATAACCGGCTAATATTATAGTTGATACTTTGCTATGTATGCTTGGTTTTACGGCATACTCTGATAGTAAAAGCTTTGATTTATTTTTTTTCATGGAAAGAGAAATTCTTTTTCTTTGGATATCAACTTCTAAAATTGTTACCTGTATGGTCTGCCTTACTTTCACTATTTTGTTGGGATCTTTTACAAACCGGTCTGCCATCTGGCTTATGTGGACAAGTCCATCCTGGTGGACGCCGATATCGACGAAAGCGCCGAATTTGGTGATGTTGGTGACCAGCCCCGGCAAACGCATTCCTTGTTTAAGATCTTCCAGCTTATTAATTCCCTCCTGAAAACTAAATTGGATAAACTCCTGCCGCGGGTCGCGGCCCGGTTGGGCGAGTTCCGCCATAATGTCATCAAGTGTCGGTCGGCCGACATTGACGGATATATAGTCTTCAATAACGACCCCTTTGCGTAACTCCTCATTTTGCATCAAATCTTTAAGCGATGCGCCGCAATCTTGCGCCATCCTTTCTACCAGATCATAATTTTCGGGATGGACGGCGCCGGCATCGAGTGGGTTGCTGCCATCTTGAATTCTCAGAAACCCGGCGGCCTGTTCAAAGGCCTTGGGGCCCAAGCGAGGAACCTTGAGTAATTCCCGGCGGGAGAGGAAAGGGCCATTTTCGCTGCGGTACGTGACAATATTTCGGGCCAGGGTTGGATTTAAACCCGCGACATAAGTCAGAAGCTCGGCGCTGGCATTGTTGACTTCGACACCGACACTGTTAACGCAGCTGCTGACAACCTCATCAAGACGACTTTGCAAACGATTCTGGTCTAAGTCGTGTTGATATTGGCCGACACCGATGGCTTTAGCAT
>JAGLLQ010000504.1 GCA_023140455.1 Desulfobacteraceae bacterium
CTTCAGCGATTTCAAATACATAATCATAGATATGAAGTCCTTTCGACGATGCAATAATCTCTCCATTTTCAACTCCAATCTGAGCTGCGCAATACTGTTTCATCATTTCAATGGCTGCAAGATTTGCAGGGAAACCACCATAAAGGTCCCATGATCTGAAATAGGGGTAAAAATGAAGTTTACCGTCTTGAATCCGGGTATCAATGTGCCGCAGACATGGCGGGTCAATTAAAACCATATCAGATGGTTGACCTACCTGGAGAATCATCTGGTTATTTCTATACCCTTTGTTTTTATAGGTCCAGATCATTAATTCCATCTGATTGATATAATAATTACCGTTTTCCTGAATAAGAATATTGGAATCTTCCCAGGCTTCCTTTTCCTGAATCAGTATATCAGTTAATTTTCTATAGTCAGTCGGCAAATAGTCAAGATTGCATTTACATATTCTTTGGCCGTAAGTATAAGATTCTCCTTCTTTTTCTTCACCAGTCATCAAATATGGCAGATAATCATCAAGATATTCTTCATCCACAGGATCGGGAAACCCTAAGACAGGATTCACTTTTGGGATCAAAGGAATGCTTTCAGGATGAGTAATATGAATGGTCATAAAATCAAATTCAAGTCGTTTCTGCCCCTCAAACGAGCCACGATTTATGGTAAATGACCGCCCCTGTTCAACACACTTGTATAGAGTTTGAAACCAGGCATCTGACAGACTTGTTGCTTTTATAAATAGAGGTTGCAGCATCTATCTCTCCTAAATCTTTATTAATCATTCATCAAAATACCAACAGAGTAATTATTATCATAATCACTAAATGTTGTATAGGTGAAACAGCAAAGCCAAATTTGAGTTTTTGCTTCAGCTGCATTTTGAATTAAGATGCAAGTATGGAATAAAAGGCACTGCCCGGCATAATTTGCGTTGTTTCAATATTATGAAAGCCTGAATCCTTAAATAGTTTTTTTAACGAATTGATTTCAGGAACCGGAGTAACTCCTTTTAGAGAACAGTTTACAAGGTTGAGATTTGCGGAAGCCGGGTCTTTCCCATTGCTTTGAACATTTGTTAAAACAGCTATTTTACCTTGAGAAGAAAGATTTGATTTTAATTTTTTTATTAAAGCACCTCTCTCTTCCGGTTCAAAATAATATATAATATTATACAATGTAATTAAATCAAAAGGGGCAAAGCTCTTGATATCGAAGGTTCTAATATCACCTTGAGCAATGTTGAAACGATTGATCAGTCCCCATTTTTCCATATTATTTTTTGCCTGTTTTACAACTGCATCATCACAATCAATGCCAAGACCAACAGTATTGCCATTGATTTTAAATGCTGTTTTCATAAAAGTCCCGGAGCCACATCCGATTTCAAGCAAATTCATGGAGTTTTTCCCTTTAACTGCATAATGAATAAAATTTTTAATTAAAGGTTCCTGAAGCTTGGAAACTTTGGCAACAAGATCACCTATATTTTCAAGATCATCACTTAACTCTCCACCTCTCATGCGATCAGCAAACTCTCGGTAGGCAGAATTATAATAAGTGACATTTGCCTGGATCAATGCTCCAAGGGCCTCACCTTTTTCAGTAATTAATGATTTTGATATTTTTCCTTTAAGTTTATACAATCCATTCTTAAATGAAAGCTCTCCTGTTGATATCCCTACATCCAGGATTGCATGGAGAAGATCCTCTCTTTTAACCTTAAGTTCTTTTATTAAATCATTAAATGATTGCGGGGTTTTCAATACCTCTATAAGACCTGAATCAAGCGCAGAGTGAATAAAATGAAATCTTATGCACGATTGCCAATCCTTGATAATTTTATAAAGTCCGGGTGTTCTCATCATTTTCATTAATGAAAATATATATCGAAGTTTCATAGCCCCTCCAATTTAAAACATGTTTTAGTTTGTTTGGAATTCAGTCCCAATTCCTATCATGGTTTGATCAATCAGCATTTCTAATAAAATAACCAACTCATCAGGCTTAAACGCTTCATCATTGAGTCCCAATAACAGGACTGAAAAGTAATGTGAAAAAAATGAAGCTGCAGCAATCTCACTGACCACATCTTCC
Source organism: Desulfobacteraceae bacterium (assembly GCA_023140455.1). Next base: position 2,098 of record JAGLLQ010000504.1, read on the forward strand.
TTTATTTCCCCATTAGCTTTGCCCTGATTAATAATTTCTGTAATTAGTAATAAATATTGATCAGCCTGCTCTTTTAAAATTTTTCCCCATTCACCTTTTACAAACCACATCTCTTTTATCAGAGTTCTTGATAAATCAGGATTTTTTGCATAATAAAGATAGAATTGCTTTGAAAGATACAAGAATTTTTTACAAGCCGAAGAATCTGAAGGGAAAGAATCCATGGCATCACTCTGAGTTTTAGCGAGATCATCAAGAAGTGCAGCAATTAATAGAGAAGATTTATCCGGGAAATGATTAAAAACTGTCCCGAAACCAACCCCAGCCTTTTCAGCAATTTTTCTGATTGTTGTATCTGTAAATCCAATCTCTGAAAAAAGAGAACGGGCAGTATCCAATATAATAGAACGCGTTTCTTCTTTCTGCTTTTGACGCCTTGTAGCTTTATGTAATTCTAATTTCAATATTTGCCTCCTATTATTAGCCACAAGATTACAAAAAGTGATCGTGATCTAAAAATGATCATGATCACTTTAATCTTTCTTTTAATTTTTTGCAACTAAAAAATTAGTCATCTGTTTTTATAGCTACAATCAGCAATTTAAGATGAGGCTGATTCACAATAGTTTGGTTAACGCTCTTATTTATTAGTTAACGATTATGATAGTCAACTTTACGTAAACTTTTTTAATTCTAAAAACCTAAATTACAATTTTTCAATAAAATTATTCAATATTTTCAAATAGATATATATATTATACTTTTAAAACAAACCTTTTGGCACAATGTCTGCGAGATAAGAAACCAAGTTGATAAACTTTTTATTCAACACCAATAATAATTAATAAAAAAAGGAGAATTTACTAATGAAAAAACTAAAATCTACATTAACTCTTGGCCTGGCTATTTTGTTTGTTGTTCCTGCTTTTGCTTTTGCAAAAGATTCTACTAAAATCAATGGAACCATTCAGGGTGCAAGTTATGTAATCAATCACACTGTCCAACCTTTAAGCAGTGATGATCCAAACATGATACTTGAAAGAGACTTTGTACTTCAATGTGATGACGGAAGCTACTATTTTCTGCCTAACCTCACAAGAGGAACAAAAGCAGCATTTGTAAATCAAAAAGTGACAATTTCAGGAGAAGTCACAAACAACAAGATTGTTGCCCATAAAATCCATAAAGATAAAGCAGGGCACGCTCGTTTAGCCTACGATTGGGATCAGGACATGGAAGAGAAATATATGACAAAATAATATTGTAACAAACGATGGTGTAGAGGAGCAGGGGGTACAGATTTTAAGCGCCCTGCTCCTTTTCGGGGAGTTGTAAAAGACACGCTTCCTATTATATTTTTAATGTCTTGTAGCTTAAAATAATTTATAAGTCATCAATAACACTCGAAAAGCGAGATGCTCAAATTCCTTGATCACTCCTTTAGTAAACCCTAATTTTTGATACCAGTCATTCAATTGACTGAATTCTGC
>JAGLLQ010000505.1 GCA_023140455.1 Desulfobacteraceae bacterium
GGTTTAAAGTTTTACTTCCATTGCGTTGAGTTTCATCCTTATTTTTTACTATTTTATAAATACTATAAAGGAAAATTATTGCTCCAAGACAAGCAATAATACTATAACTTGCAACCTGGGTTATGTTTGTAACCTGATCAAGGTTATCCATCATGCTTGTATTTAAAATAAAACGTATAAACAAGACAAAAACAATACCGGAAAGGCCGTGGAATAATGCAATAAAATTACTGAAAAGCAATCCTTGAATATAGGAAGGACGTTGAGCCAATACGTATGATAATGCAATTGCTTTGCCATGCCCGGGACCTGCTGCATGAATCACTCCATATGAAAATGCAGTTAAAATTAAAAACCAGATCGGCGTTATACTTCCATCAGCTTTTGCCTGTCTGATAAGTAAAGTCATTTTCTCTTTTAAATATTGCTGCCAGACAATTATTTTTACAAAAATCGTATTTAATATTACAGATTGCGGAGCTATTGCCGGGGAAGATGTCTGCTTATTTTCCTGATTTGTAGTAAATGGGTTACCTGCATTGGATAAAGAAGTAAAAAGAAAAAACAGCAGGAGTACAAATATAATTGATAAAGAAATACTTTTTTTCATTAGTTTGTTTTAAACTCTAAAAACAATGCCATTGGACTGATCATATCAAAATATATTTTTGTTGATTTGTCTTCTTTTACTATTGTTTTCACGTCAAATCTTTTCAAATCACCCTGAGAGCTGTTAAGGCGCACACTATCTTGTTGTGAAAAAAAGATCGCCGAATAGTATGATGGATCATATGTTGCTACATTTATATGTTTTACATTTTTTACAGCACTCACATGACAAGGCACAAAGAACTCATAAATAAGTTTTTTATTTCTTATCTTTGCATAAAAATTCTGAACAAATTTAACATCAAATGTTCTGCCCTCAATTTTAATAAACGTAAAATAATTTGAGTTGGATAAATATGAGAATGCCTTTTCTTTAATTGTTGCAACTTCATTTTTTTCTAAAATTTGATTTTTATTTACATCATAATCACCTAAAATCATGCTGGTGAACATATCATCAAATTCCCATTCCATATTGAAACCTGCAAGTCCTTTTTCATCAAAAACAATTTCTATCTTCTGGCTTATAAATACATGGGGGTGAGCATGAGCTGTTTTACCAATTGCTGTTAACAACAAGATACCCATAATGATTATTAAAAATTTATTTCGCATAATTATCTCTTCTGTTCAAAAAAATCTTTGGCAACCTGATCAAATCCACACGCAAGATGTGTTTTTTTTATATCATCCTCTGTAAACCATTTCAAATACTGCCCTTCTGTCAGTTCTATTTTACTTATATCTAAATTCTCTTTTTTCCAAAACACATATTCCTCTCTATCGGCAAAGTCCACAATTTTGAATTCTTTAAAATCTTTGAGGTCTAAACCCATTTCTTCCTGCATTTCTCTCACAATGCATTGTTCAGGTGTTTCATCTTTTTCAACATGCCCTCCCGGAATATCCCACATGTTTGGGTAGGGGATTTCTGGAAAATCATCCCTTAAAAAAAGCAAAATCTGCCCCTGATCATTTAAAAATATAATACTACAGCCTTTTCTCTTCATGCACGCCTTTTAACCCCATTAGATTCAAAAAACTTCTGTAATCTTTGATACGGATGTGCACCAACAAGCTTATTGGAATTAATAATATACGTTGGTGCTGCTACAAGCTCTAAATCCCGTGCAAGTTTCCAGTCCTGATCCACATGAGGTTTAAATGTCTCCTTTTCAAGGTGTTGTATTGCATCCTTGCATGGCAAACCTATTGATTCAACTATATCTAATAGAACCTGTCTGTCTGAAATGTTTTGTCCTCTACCATAAAAAGCTTTAAAAGCAGCATCATGATATTCATCACCTTTATCCAAAGACTCTGCCCAAGCCCCCAATTCCTGTGCTGAGCGGCTATTGTATATTTTTTGCAACTCACAGGAAGGCAAGCCCAGCTCAGTTGCCATTTTTTTAAATTTAGCCGCCATAATTTTAGAATCTATTTGAAACTTTGCTGCAATTTGTTCAATATCGATACCGTTATCAGGAATATTCGGACGAAGCGGAAATGCTCTCCACCTGATGTTTACATCATATTTTTCTTTAAGTTTTTTAACACGACCTGTGCTGAAATAACACCATTGTCAGATATAATCTGAAAACATTTCAACTTCTATAGTTTTAATTGTTGTAGTTGTCATTTTTCTCTTTATTCTAATAATTTACATAAAATTTCTTTGAAGCTTTTCAATTCTTTCAGTCAATTTTTTAATATCATCAAAACTTGTTTCAGGGCTCATAATAACTATCCGCAAATACCTGA
>JAGLLQ010000506.1 GCA_023140455.1 Desulfobacteraceae bacterium
CATACCTTTCCCACAAAGAGATGTTCATCTTCAAGCACCTTCTAATTAAAAAAAGATTTACTTTGGTTTTAATCTAAAACAAGGGATGTTCTATGTTGTATTTAAATGCCAATGATATTGGGAAAATTTTAAGTTTAAAGGAAATGGTTGATGCCATAGAAAAAGCTTTGCTTATAATGAGTAAAAAGCAATTTTCCATGCCTGAAAGATTCCATATCCCACAAGGGGGTAATACATTATTACTCATGCCCTGCTTTACAGATAAGTATTTTGGCACAAAGCTGGTCTCTGTTTTCCCTGATAACGTTAAAAAAAATGAACCTGTGATCTATGGTAACATGGTATTGAATATAGGAGATACCGGGGAAGTTGCTGCAATAATTGACGGCGCAAAACTTACAGCAATGAGGACCGGCGCTGTAGGAGGATTAGGTGTCCGTTATCTTGCAAAGGAAACAAGCAGCAATCTTGCAATCATCGGGGCAGGTGTGCAGGGTGTGCATCAGGCTGTTTTTGCTTGCAATGAAGCTAATATAAGTAAAATTTATGTATATGATTTTAATGCAGAGAATATTAAGTTTCTTGAAGAGCAGGTAAACATTTGGCACAAGAATGTTAAAGTAAATAAGGTTGAATCACCTGCAGACGCAATAGAAAAGTCAGATATTATAATTACTGCAACAAACTCATCAAACCCTGTTATCCCTGATAATAAAGAGTTGTTGAAGCATAGAACGTTTATAGGAATAGGGTCATATAAACCTGATATGAGAGAGCTTCCAAAGTCATTATTTGAGCTTGCAGATACAGTCTTTGTGGATACAATGGTTGCAAAAAAAGAGTCTGGAGACCTTTTAACTCCTGTACAGAAAGGCTGGATAAACGATGATCAGATTATGGAAATAGCAGATCTTGTAGCAGGCAATGTTTCTGTGGATAAAGCAGTAAATGAGACAAGGATTTTTAAATCAGTAGGTATGGGTCTATTTGATCTGATTGCAGCTCAAACGCTTTTTGAAAAAGCAGTTAAATTAAATATAGGACAGAAGATAATAACATGAAAAATTTTTTAGAAAAGATTTCTTTAACTCTGCCGGATAATATGCAGACTATTGAGACAATAGACATGCACACCGGAGGGGAACCTCTGAGAATAATTACTAAAGGTCTTCCAGATATTAAAGGAGAGACTATTCTTGAAAAGCGTAAATTTTTTAAAGAGCATTTTGATGATATCAGAACAGGATTGATGTTTGAACCACGAGGGCATGCAGATATGTATGGAGCGGTTATTACACCTCCATGCACTGAGGATGCAGATTTTGGAACCTTTTTCATGCACAATGAAGGCTATAGCACCATGTGTGGCCATGCCATTATAGCGCTTACAAAGTTTGTTATAGAAACTGGTCTTATTAAAAAGGAGGGGAATGAACCTGAGTTTATAATTAATGCACCTCCTGGAAAAATTTATTCCAAAGCATATATAAAGGATAATATCGTTGAAAAGGTTTCTTTTCGTAACGTGCCTTCATTTCTATATCTTAAAGATCAAACCATTGATGTGCCAGGCATTGGAAATATTCATTTTGATATAGCCTATGGAGGAGCCTTCTATGTTTTTTGCAGTGCAGCAGAGTTGAATTTAAAACTTCAGGCAGATGAATATAACAAACTTATTGATTATGGAAGAAGAATAAAATATGCAGTAGCAGATAAGTTTGAGATAAAACATCCGTTTGAAGAGGATTTGAGCTTTCTTTACGGGACAATAATAATAGGCGAACCTGTAAATAAAGATTATCATTCAAGAAATGTCTGTATTTTTGCAGAAGGAGAAGTTGACAGATCTCCAACCGGGTCAGGAGTCAGTGCCAGAGCAGCAATACATTATGCGCGGGATGAAATTCAAAAAGATCAGATTATTACAATAGAAAGTCTGCTTGATACTTTAATGACAGTCAAAGTGGTAAAAGAGGCAAAATATGGTCAATATGATGCTGTTATCCCGGAAGTTTCAGGCACTGCATCTTTTACAGGACAGCACAAATTTTATTTTGACCCTGAAGATTTACTTCACAAAGGATTCATTTTCAGGTAATTAGAAGTATTTTAAAATATATATGATGGTGAAATATGTCATTTATTACTGAAGCTGATATAGTTATTCATGCCCTGAACGAATATAATGAAAAGGCAAAAGCAGGCAAAGTAAAAGTTATTAATCAGCACTCCATGGAAGAATTAATATCTGAATTTAACCTGGCTTTTCATATTAAAAATGGGAAAATATCTGAAAAAGATTTTTCACAATTTGTGGAAAAGTACCTTTCGGCAACTACAAAACTCCACCACCCGGCATACCTTGCACATCAGGTTGCACCACCACATTATGCCGGATCTTTAGGAGCCTTGATTGATGGATTTACCAATAATGCCATGGCAATATATGAAATGGGGCCTGCTGCTGCGGCAATTGAATATTTTCTTATAAACTGGTTTTTATTAAAGGTCGGCTGGCAGCCTTCATCTTTAACATTGGAAGATGAGAAGGAAGATAAACAAAAGGGCCATACTTTTGGAGGCGGGATTTTAACCCATGGAGGATCAATTGCTAATCTTACTGCTCTGATTGCAGCAAGGAACAGAGTTGCCCCTGATGCCTGGGATAATGGAAACCCTTCCGATCTTGCCTTGCTTGCACCTTCAGGTAGCCATTATTCCATTGCCAGGGCAGCTAGTATTATAGGCTTAGGCCAAAAATCTATTTACCATTTGCAGGTTGATGAGAACGGTGCTGTAATTCCTGACAAACTTCAAGATGCTTATGACCAGTTAAAAAATGATGGCAAGCGACCTATTGCGTTGTCTGCAAACGCGTGCAGCACAGCTGTGGGTATATATGACCCCCTTGATGAAATTGGTGATTTTTGTAAAGAAAATAACATCTGGTTTCATGTTGATGGCGCACATGGTGCAAGCGCATTGTTATCTAAAAAGTATAAATATCTTTTAAAGGGGATTGGAAAAGCAGATTCTCTGACATGGGATGCCCATAAATTAATGCAGGTCCCAACATTGTGTGCTGCCCTGTTGTTTCGTGACCATAACAGTATTGATACAGCTTTTAAGCAGGAAGCTAGTTATTTGTTCCATGAAAAAGAACAGCCTGGATTTGATTTTATTCAACGAACAATTGAATGTACAAAAGCAGGACTTGGACTAAAATTGTTCATGGTTCTTGCTGCATTGGGAGAGCAAGGCCTGTCTGACTATATTGATGGTCGGGTTAAACTTACACTTAAAGCATATGAGTATATTAATGATTTGTCAGAATTTACATGTCCTGTAAAACCTGAGAGCAACATA
>JAGLLQ010000507.1 GCA_023140455.1 Desulfobacteraceae bacterium
CTTCAGATCTCCATTCTTTTAATTTCTTATCCTGTTCCGGATCAAAGCCTGCCATATTATTTTCTCCTGTATTTTATAATATTGAAAAGTCTGCAATATTCCCAAAAAGTTTCGTAATCTCTAAAAGTAAAGCAATTCTGTTTGCTTTAACTTTTGTATCATCAACCATAACCATAACATTATCAAAAAAGTCATCAACATAAGGACGCAGGAGTGCAATTTTCTTTAAAGCACCATCATAATCGCCTTTTTCAGTAAGAGATTTAATTTCTTTTTCAAAATTTTTAACTGCATTATAAAGCTCTTTTTCTGCATTATCTTCCAATAATTCAGCATCAACATTCAAAGCTTCTTCTGGTGCAGATTTTTTTAATATATTCCCAACACGCTTAAAGGCAATTGACAACGGCTCGAAATCCGGCTGTTTTCTTAAAGCATCAATAGCATTAATTCTTAAGGCGGCATCTGGTATATTATCAAAAGATGCTGCAAGCGCGGATTTAACAGCCTCTTTTGAAGCCCCTTTCTCTGTCAGTATATTGACCATTCTAACTTTAAAAAATTCAATAACTTTCTCTATAATTTCACTTGCCTTTGAGCCATCTTTAACAAATTGCCTTACAGCATCACCAACAATCTCTGTTAATGAAAAATCCAATTCTCTATCAAGCATGATCTGCAGTATTCCAATACCCTGCCTTCTTAAGGCATATGGATCTGCCCCTCCTGAAGGAATAAGCCCTATTGAGAAACAACCACAAATTGTATCAATCTTGTCAGATATTGATAGGAGTCTTGCAGTATCATTTTCCGGAAGTTTGCCACCTGAGAAAACAGGTCTGTAGTGCTGTTCTACAGCATCTGCAACTTCCTCATTCTCACCGGATTTTGCTGCATAAATTTTCCCCATAACTCCCTGAAGTTTTGTAAACTCAATAACAACCTGGCTTACAAGGTCAGCCTTGCAGATCTCAGCTGCTCTTTTGACATTAATTTTTAAGGCTTTATTATCTTCAGAATCTATTTTTTCAGAAAGGTTTTCAGCAATCTTAATAACTCTTTCTCTTTTATCAAATACAGATCCTAAATCTGCCTGGAATGTAACTTTTTTAAGTTTTTCAGCAAAATCATCAACACTTGATTTAAGATCCTGTTCCCAGAAAAATTTTGCATCGGAAAGACGAGCTCTTAAAACCCTTTCATGCCCATTTGCAACAATATCCATATCTTTAACCCTGGTATTATTTACAGCTATAAAATATGGTTTTAAATTGCCTTTCTCATCTCTTAAAGCAAAATATTTCTGATGTTCTCTCATTGCAGTAATAAGAACTTCATCTGGAACTTCAAGAAATTGATCATCAAACTTTCCAACGACAGGATATGGATATTCTACAACATTTGTTACAATATCTAAAAGTTCTTCATCCTCAACGACCAGGCTGTCATAATCCTGAGCAGCCTTTGTTATGGTCTTTTTAAGAAGGCTTTTCCTCTTTTCAATATCCGGCATAACACCTTTGGTTTCAAGAATTGACAAATACTGATCTGCTGATTCAATTATATATTTTTCAGGATACATAAACTGATGTCCGAAAATATAAGATGAAGATTCAATATTACCAATTTTAAAATTGAGTACTTCTTTACCAAGCAGCCCGGTCAGGGAAATGATTGGGCGGGCAAACATAATAGATAAGTCACCCCATTTCATAACTTTTGGAAAAGGTATTAAAAGGATTTGTTCAGACAGTATTCTTTCAAGTATTTCAACTGAAGAAAGTGCTTTAGATTCAATCTTAGCTGTAAGATACTTTCCTTTTTTCTGTTCTGTAATGGTAATTTGTTCAACTGAAATCCCGGCTTTTTTTGCAAAACCTATTGCTGCTTTGGTGGGTTGCCCATTTTCATCAAAGCCCACAGACTCTGGCGGGCCAAAAATTGTAGCGCTTTCTGATTTTTGTTCGGTTGCAACATTTTCAATAATTAATGCAAGACGTCTTGGTGTACCAAAATATTCACATTTACCAGACTCGATTTTTTCCTTAGCCATTTTTGAAAGTAGATTCTTTTTAAAAGCCTTGAGAGCCGGAACTATATATCCTGCAGGAATCTCTTCCGCGCCTATTTCTATTAACAGAGTTTCCATAATACTTATGCTTTCTCCTCTCTCTTTTTCAATAATGGATAACCAAGTGCTTCTCTTTGTTCAACATATGTTCTAGCACACACTCTTGCAATATCTCTGATTCTTTTAATGTATCCTGTCCGTTCAGTTACACTGATAGCACCTCTTGCATCAAGCAAATTAAAAATATGGGAGCATTTAAGACAGCATTCATATGCCGGAAGAACAATTTTATGCTCCATAATCTTATGAGCTTCGGCTTCGTATTTACTGAAGTTTTCAAAGAGCATGTCAATATCAGCAATTTCAAAATTATATTTTGACTGTTCAACTTCCTGCTGATGAAAAACATCTCTATATGTTATTGTATCATTCCATTTAAGGTCAAAAACA
>JAGLLQ010000508.1 GCA_023140455.1 Desulfobacteraceae bacterium
AATCACATACTGATCAGTATCACAATTAAAACTGATACTGCAGTCAACAAGTTTGGCATTGCTGATTGCGGACCCGCCTTCTTTAAGTGTGAGCTGATTATTTTTCAACCTTGAAAAGCCAATATCAGTTGGTGTTGCATCAAAAGATGTTGTTTCAATATCTTCTGAAGTACCTACAACGCTGAAATTAGCAATGAGCTCTCCATCATCTCCCATGGAAATTGAAAGAGCATTAACTTTGCACCCCACATACTGAAAATAACGTGGTGATGCTATATTGGTAAACTGATGCTCAAGAGTAAGAGACGGTCTTGTATTGCCTGCTTTGAATGTATGCTCATAGGGATCTGTACCTGTTGTGACAGGATCACCAAAAGCTGCTTTGAGCCAGTACCAGAATGCAATGGAATCAACCGGAACTGCAATTTCTCCTGCAACTGCCATATTGCCGTCAAAAGGTTCAACCGGATTTATATTCCCGGTTATAGTTGCCGGAGTATTCTGATTTCTGGATCCTTTTAACCCTGAACTGTTTATAGACATTAAAAAACCATCAGCCGGCGGAGTCTTGTATATTGTTTCAAAACCCATAACAAGCTTTGATAATGCTCCTGTTGCCTGTGTCATAATATATCTCCCTCTTTAAAAATTTTATTCATACGGATCCTGCCCGATCAGTTTCTCCTCAGTAATTTCAATCTGCATATTTGCAGACACATAGGGAAACTGCTCAATTGTGTCATATTCAATTTTGATTGATTCTAAGTGACAGCCGGACGGCATATTGTCAGTAATCACCTTTAAAACTTTTTGTCTTAATTCCTCAACCAGCCTGCCACCTTTAAACCTAACAACTCCTGCTGCACTCTCTGGTTTATCATCATCGTAGACAACACAGCTGATACCGATTTTATGATTTTTATTTGATTGAGAAAGCCCAGCCTCTTTTGATACCGGGAAAATTATCACCAAAGGGCAGTCTGTCTCTTTGGGCAGATCCCTTGAGTCACAGTTTTCAGAAACGAATAAATCCCTGCTGTAATTTGTATTTGACCAGGTCGATATACCTGCATCAGATTTAATCTGACCTTCAAACAATTCAAGCAAAGTGTTTATTGCCGCCATCCCTCAAACCTTTCATTAGCTGTGACTTTTATCTGCCAGACCACTCCATCAAGAGCTGATTTAATGCAGTCTTTTTCATTTTGATCAATGTAATAATTCTTATTATCAATAACAAAAAAATGACGATACTCAGGGTTTGGAACATCTGCTTTTTTAACTGTGACAGTCATATGTTCGCCCTTATATTTCAGGCCGTCATTACCACTGTCAAAAAGAGCAATCACATTTATCTGAGTGGTCTTGTCGTTGTAAGCAATCCATCTTGCAAATTCATTTTCATTAAAAATATTATTATCAATATCAGTTGCAATTAAATCTTTCAGGCTTGTCATAATCAAAGCACCTTTCTTAAAATCCGATTTTTCAATACACCAAGAACTTCCCTTGATGCATAACCGGAAATCGCAATGGCAGCTGATTTAAGCCCGGGTGAAAACCCGGTGGACAATAAAAGAAAATGAACAACAACTCCCACAAACCCTGCTGTGACAATCCCGATCAAAAAGAAAAACCATGAAAAATTCTTCCCCTGATCATTAAGATATGCCACAGCACCGCCCACAGCAGACAAAACAACTACAGGCATTAAACTCATAAAAACATCAACTGTCTCTTTTAAGTCATGCCACATTATTTTATCCTTTTAATCTAACTGGGATTGTAGTTGTTGCACCTGAAGCAACAGCACCAAGAGCAATTCCATATTCCTTGCCATTAGTTGCATCTTTATTTAGTGCTGCACCATCAGCATAAACCTTGTCGCCTATAGTAATAGCTGCTGCTGCTGATGGTCCCTGCCCTTCAACAGAAAGGTCAAACACACCATTTGTTGCACACATTGCTTCATCATTACTGTCTGCATCCTGAGTCAATACAACTGGCAGATCTCCAACCATATCCCAGGCACCTGATAATTTATCTGCTGTAACAGGCAGTTTTAACCTGTCACCCTTCTGTACAAAATTCTGAGCCATGATAAATACTCCTCTTATTAATTAAAATTATTGAATATACTGATTCATTACGCCCGTTTGATTAAACTCCTGCATTCTTGTGGAAACCTCTGTGATCCATTATTCCACAGCCAAAATCATGCCTGATTTTATATCCAAGTGCATCACGCTCAAACAGGGTATGCTCTTCTGTATATGGTTCTTCTTTGCCATCAAGATATGCGACTTCAATAGTATCAATTTGTGCAGGATCTGCGATCAGATACCAGGCAAGTTCAGAAATCACATCAAGACGGGGTTCTGAAATAGGAACAAGTTTGTTTGCCCAGGGGTTATGTACACCACTTGATTTATTATCATCAGGCAGAGCAGTTGACCTTAAAATTATATCGCCAGATGTTTCCTGTGCCACAGGCACTGCAAGAAATTTTGGAGTTAAATCAAGAATAGCCTTGCCCTTCATCCCTTTTTGTTTACGCATCCTTGCCCTTCCAGTAGAAAGGTTGGATGTGTCAACAACACCTTTTCTTGCTGCAACTGATTCCAGATTATTATGATCTGCATGGAAAAGAGCTGTTCCATCACTCATAACAGGATTGCCTGTTATTTTTGCCCAGACAAGATCAGATTCTTTTCTTTTTGCAGATGATCCAAGCAGCTGGGGCAGTCTTGTAAACGCCCGCATATCATCATCAACAATCATCTGGCGTGTAAGATAGACAATCTTTCCATAGGTTCCTATAGAATAGCTTTCCTGATTATCACTCATGGAGCCTTCTTTGTACTCACCATCTTTGTCAACGAGATCAAGATCCGGAGCTTCACTTAAAGAAATGCCGTACATGGTTTTAAAATCAGATGCACTTACAATATTCACAAGAGGTCGCCAGGTCTGAGGTGCTTCCTGATATGCTCTAAGTAAAACTTTGTTTGCAACATCAAGAAAGATTGAAGAAAAATCATCTGAAGAAAACCCGCCTGATGCAGATCTTTTCAAAATTTCATTTGCAACCTGGTTTCTTGAAGACAAGTGCTGAGTTGAGACACCAGCTCTTTCAAGACATGCTTTGGCAACATTTTCAAACGATGCTGCACGAAAACTTTCATGCCCTAGTGCAGGTTTTTCTGCCCTTGCATTTGTACGGAAAGATAAACCGTCAACAACTGCTGCTTTGAATTTGGTTTTATCCTCTTCACCAACAGTGATTCTGCCGGATCCCAGAGGAGAATTATCTTTTGTCATTTTTTCAAAAACAGCTTTTCTGGCTTCATCAACGCTTTTATCATCATCAATAAGAGTATCTGCAAATGAAACATCAAGACCTGATATCTGAACCATTTCTCTGATATCAGCTGCTCTTTGTTTTTCTTCCTTTACTGCGGCCTTTGCTGCATCTTTAGCAGCTTTTCTTGTAGCAGATTCCATTGCCTGAGCCTGAGCCACATCCTCTTTGTCCTGTTTGCCGCTTATCTCATCAAGATCAAATTTGGCAAGAAACTTCCATGCCTGATCTTCTGTGGCATCCTTTGACAATCCAAGCCGTTCCAGAAGTGCTCTTAATTCTTTTTTCATGCTTTCTTCTCCTGTTGTTTTTATAGCACCCTGTATTCTCAGACAGTCTGGTGCATTATTAAAAATTGAAAGATCAAAGCCGGCTTTTACATTTACCTCTTTAACCTCCCCGTTAATCTCATCTGCAAAACCTGCCTTAACTCCTTCATCAGGACTGAACCAGGTTTCATCCTTCATCATCTGCAAAATTTCTTTTTCTGATTTACCGGATTTTTCTTTATAAGCAGCTGCAAAAACACCACTGATTTGATCTAAAAGATCAGCTTCAGATCTGAGCTCATCTGCATCACCTGCCATCATTGACCAGGGATTATGAATCATCATAAATGACGCTTTTGACATAATAGTTTTATCGCCTGCCATGGCAATCAGAGAGGCGCTTGAAGCTGCAAGACCATCCACAGTTACAATCACGTCCGCCTTATGATCTGAAAGCATGTTATAAATAGTCATGCCCTCAAAAACATCACCGCCCGGGCTGTTTATGTGAACATTGATTGTCTTTGAATTTTTTGGAATCTGATAAAGAAGATCACTTGCCTCAATATACGGCCACCCGATCACATCATAAATGTAAACATCAACCTCATTGGCTGAGCCTTCTCTTTTTGCAACCCTGAAATTTTTCTCTTTTGATGCTGAGCTGCTTCTCAGTTTTGCAAGCAGCCTGCCTTGTTCTTTATTCTGTTTTTTAGCGGCCAGCCTTACTGGCTTATTTTTTCCTGACATATCTAACTCTCCTTTTTAAACCCGTCATTTTCTTCATTCTTCAAATCCTCAACAATTTCGTCATAATCAATGCCCCGCTCCCTGCAGAGTTTACGTCTTGATGTGATGCCATTATCAAGATCCTGTGCTGCAGCTTTTGAATCTTTTAACGGATCAACCCAAGGCCAGCCAGGCATCTGCCATGTCACAGGGATCTGCCCGGGCAGAGTTTTATCTGTTTTTGAAAGCTGATTCATTAGCCAGAGTTTCTCCCAGGTCACCTGGTGAAATTTTGATGCAAGTAAAAGCTGCTGGACCTGATATCCGCGTCTTTCTTCAAGGCTTGCAGATCTTGCAGAAGAATATGATGCATCAGTATAATCATTTGTGTATGCTTCATAACTCATGTTCAAACCAGTTGAAGCACCACGCAGAATTGTTTTTGTAAAGGGTTCATAAGTATGACCGGGGCGGTCATAAGATGCTGATTCGATTTTCATTCCCGGAGGCAATGGCTGAATTCTCCCCGGATCCATATAGTCTGGAATATCATCTATGGTTGTAGTTTTGCCGTCACCACCAAAAGGACTGTTTGAGCCTATGCCTTCTGGGAAAGGCATTGTAACAAACACACCAAAAGCAGCTGCAAGTCTTGCTGCAACTCTTTCTGCTGTCTGGTATTCTGAAAAATCCCTCATTTCCATAATAATGGAAGTCAGCCAGGGAATCCCTCTGTTCTGGGATATGCGTTCTCTGATAAAAAGATGTTCAATATTTGATGCAGGGTATAGTTTTGAATCATTATACCCGAGCCAGTTTGAATCCCCAGGATGCTCAGGATAAAGCCAGAACCCAGAGACTTTGCCTTTATCATTGTATTGAATGCCCTGCTTAATCTTGTTCCCGTCTTCATAGCTATGCCTTGAAGTGTCTAAATGATCACATTCAATAAGCTCAAGCCCTAAAGGTATAATCCCCTGGCTCAGAAGATCCTCATCAATATAATAGTGAGCAAACAACTCTCCGTCCTGCCACCAGTGACGTAAAATCAACCGTTCTTTTTCAAAAAAATCAACAGCCTTTGCCCATTCTTTCCACTGAGCTTCAGACCGCGTATTTTCTTCTTTCTGATCTTTAAGACTTGCCTGGGGATGGATGCCTTTAAAAACAACATTGTTGCAAACTTTTCTGATTCCGCCATAAACATGACTTGAATCACGAATTAAAGATCGTGCCCGGGCCCGTAAAATTTTATGATCGGTTTTAATCAACTGGTCAGCTGATTTATTGGAAGGTTTCCAGGCTTTATTTGCTCCTGTGGCAGCAGCTGCTGCATAGGAATAAAGTGCAGCCCGTTTTTGAACATAACTGATCGCAGTTCCCGGAGCAAATACTCCAATGGATTTAGCAACTGCCATGGTAAATTTATCGTAAAGTTTACCCAAGATGCCCTCCAAACACTACAGAAGACCCTCGGCAGGCATTCTCCACAAAAGCAATCCGCATCTCAAGACCAGCAATCTCCTCACGAAGACCTTCAGCCTGGACACGGTCAAGCCGGAATGAACCCTGCCTGTATCCCTGCCCGGCACCTTCAACCTTTGCAAGATTTGCTTTCTTTTCAGTAAGTGTTGTCTGAAGTTCTGTAAGAGTTGCCAAATATGCCTCCTGTAATAATTAGTAAAACTATTACTAAGAGTAATATTTGGTTTTATTTGAAAAAAAAAGAGGGTTAGTCCTACCAGTAGTACTGTACTACTAGTAGGACTAAGTTAAACTAAAAATCACTAATCTGGCATGACTTTTGCTACAAAAAAGAATGGGGAATCGTTAATCAGACGATCCCCCTGAATAGAATGAGTTGTCACCAGATCGCTAAAACTGCTGACATATTATTTCACTAACATCTTTATCGCGGGATATCAACAGGAAGTTTATAATAAAGGCGCTTCCCTTCACAATTATAACATTTTTGTTGACGCATGTTATTAATTATAATAGCTTTTAAAATATTGATCATTGATCACACGATACTATAGGACAAACAATGGAAAAAATCCTACCAAAAGAAATCACGCAAAAACAATTGGTAAATATGTTCGGGGATATAAAAAGGCTGGAAAGCGATGATAATCGATTTTGTTTTTTGATCGGAGCAGGCGCTTCTATGACTTCAGGCATTCCGACCGGTTGGACATTATCTCAAATATGGCATAATGATTTGAAAGAACATTTAGCTAAGGATAAGTTAACAGAATGGGAAAAAGGAATAAAATTTAACATTAAAAATATAGGAACCTTCTATTCTGACTTATATCAAAAAAGATATGAAGCCTCTCCAAAAGTCGGCTATGACGAATTAAAAAAATTGATGGATAGTTCTGAGCCCGATCTTGGCTATGTAATATTATCTCAGATCCTTGCTAAAGAAAAACATAATTTTGTTATTACAACCAATTTTGACTATTTAATTGAAGATGCTGTTAGAATATATACATCGACAAAGCCCTTCTCCGCAGGGCACGAGACACTTGCTGAGTTTGTTTCTTCACAAACAGAAAGACCAACAATTATAAAAGTTCATCGTGACCTTTTTTTACATCCTTTTAATGATAAAGAAAAAACAGACGAGTTAAAAAAAGAGTGGAAAAAAGCATTACTACCAATTTTAAAAAACTTTAGTTTATTAGCTATTGGATATGGTGGAAATGACGGTAGTTTAATGGATTATTTAAAGGAAATAGATCCTGTTGATCGAAATCCTATTTATTGGTGTGTAAGAAATAAGAATCCACTGAATTCTAAAATAACTGAGCTGCTAACTGAAAAAGACTTTATTGTTACAATTCATGGTTTTGATGAATTAATGCATGCACTATATAATGTATTAGAATATGACATATTTGAAAATTTAGATGACATCGAAAGTCACAAACTTATTTTAGATGCAAAAACAAGAATTCAAAATTTAAATAAAAAACTTGTTAAACTGGTTGAAGAGTCACAAAAAAATGAAAAAGATAATATGTCTGAAGATACTAAAAATATCTTTAGCGGTGCATCTAAAGATTTATTAAGTGCAATTGAAGAAAAAGATAGAAAAAAGCAGGAGGAAAAATTTATTAAGGGTTTAAATGACCATCCTAATAGTCCAGCCTTGTTAGGCAACTATGCTGTTTTCCTTAAGGATATCCGCAAGGATTATGATAAGGCTGAAAAATATTACAAAAAAGCAGTTGAAATTGATCCTGACAATGCTAG
This sequence comes from Desulfobacteraceae bacterium, assembly GCA_023140455.1. The sequence goes on from JAGLLQ010000508.1 coordinate 7,621, forward strand.
CAATTTAGGCAACTATGCCATTTTCCTTTCTGATAGCCGCAAGGATTATGACAAGGCTGAAAAATATTACAAAAAAACAATTGAAATTGATCCTGACCATGCTAACAATTTAGGCAACTATGCTATTTTCCTTTCTAATAGCCGCAAGGATTATGATAAGGCTGAA
>JAGLLQ010000509.1 GCA_023140455.1 Desulfobacteraceae bacterium
TGACAGCAAAAAAGGTTGCTTCAAGGAAAAAAGCAAAGATTCCTTCAATGGCAAGGGGCGCACCAAAAATGTCTCCAACTATCCATGAATAATTGGACCAGTTTGTTCCAAATTGGAACTCAAGGATGATCCCCGTTGCAACGCCAATTGCAAAGTTGATTCCAAACAAAGTCATCCAGAACTTTGTAAGATTCAGCCATTCTTTATTGCCTGTACGTACATAAATTGATTCAAAAAAGGCACATAAAAAAGACAGCCCAAGTGTCAGTGGTACAAATATCCAATGATACATGGCTGTAAAAGCAAATTGTGCTCTTGCCCAGTTTACCATGGTAAGATCAATATCCATTTGGTTTTATCTCTCCTGTTAAATGGTTATAAGTTGTTTATTTTTTAAGAGAAGCAGCCCTTGTAATCTGTTCGAGGACATGGTTTCCTTTTTCTTCGCTGGTCTGAAAGTTTGTATTTAAATAATTGGGAAAGAAAAAAAGTTTCAGGATAAAGAACATTACAAAAAGCTTTATTAGAATGATTGTCCATAATTTTTTCCCAACCACCATTCCTCTAAACCCATCACGGTAAAAAGAGAAAATGTTGTTTGCAAGTGCCATAGTTCCCTGTTTCATATTAAATCCCTCAATTAAGGAAGTGAATAAAAACAACGCTTTGGTGAAATCACTTCACCTTTTTCTTTTAATGCTTTAATGGTTTTTGAAACTTCTTTGCTGTCAACTTCAAGTGCTTTTGCAATATCTCCAGGACGGACAGGTTTGCCTGCATCTTTCATAACCTTTAACACCTTTTTTTCCATTCTAAGCTCCTTTTTTTATTAGCCATGATTTTGTACTTATTACTAAAAAAGCAATTAGTGTGCCATAGGGCTGTGAGTAATCAGTTGTCTGTGGAATGCTGTGAGTGATAGGCTTTGTAAATTATTTTATTCAACAGGCTTGTAGGGGTTAGTTCTGGAGGGGATACTATTGTGTCTCAAAAAAACGATACACAATAGTATCAAAAAAGGGTTTTAGTGTTTTTTATATTTGATCAGCAAAATCTTTTAGTTCTTCATTATTATCAAGGAATCTGTATAGCGTTGCCCTGCCTACACCTAATACTCTTGCTGCCTTGGATTTGTTTCCGCCAGTTCTTCTAATAGCAGCTTTAACCGAGTCAATATCAAGCTTCCCCTTGACCTTAAGAGGCACAGCCTCTTGTTCAGGGTGTCTGATTCCAAGTCCTTTGGCAACATCCTTGTCTTTGGTGATTTCCAGTGGAAGATGTGTAGGTAATATTTTTTTCCCCCGTGATCGTACCAGGGCAAACTGTATTACATTTTTTAACTCCCTGACATTCCCGGGCCAGTGATAATCAAGCATGATTGCAAGAGCACTGTCACTAAGCTCAGGTATTGCATGGGGGCTGTCATGTTCGGCTTCTTTAAAAAAGTGATTTATCAAAAGTGAGATATCACCCTTTCGATCTCTTAAAGGAGGAAGCTGTATGGGGATAACGTTCAGTCTGTAATAAAGATCTTCCCGGAATTTTCCGGTTTTGATTTCATCTTTAAGGTTTTTATTTGTAGCACTGATTATCCGTACATCAGCAGACACTTTTTTTTCTCCGCCAACTTTTTCAAAAGAGCCTTCTTCTAAAAATCTTAAAAGCTTTACCTGCGTTTTTAAAGGTAGTTCTGCTACTTCATCTAAAAAGAGAGTCCCTTTATGAGCAAGTTCAAATCTTCCTTTTCTTTCTTTAACTGCTCCTGAAAAAGCTCCTTTTACATGTCCGAATAATTCACTTTCCACAATTCCTTCAGGTATGGCTCCACAGTTTATCGGGACAAAAGCACCATTGCCAAATGAGCT
>JAGLLQ010000051.1 GCA_023140455.1 Desulfobacteraceae bacterium
TGGTTTTATCATTACTTATATATACAGTTGTGGAAGTAGATATTTCAAGGTTCCCCATGAATATTATTGATACTGCCAGGTTAATAATTATGGAACTGATGATAGGGTTGACCCTGGGGCTCTGTATAAGGCTTTTTTTTGCAATTGTTCAGTTTGCAGGGCAGATTATAGGATTCCAAATGGGGTTTGCAATGATCAATGTTGTTGATCCCCAGACCGGTTCAAACGTTTCAATTATGGATCAACTTGGATACTGGGTTTGCATATTAGTTTTTTTAACAATGAATGGGCACCATCTAATGTTTCTTTCATTGATTGACAGTTTTTCTGTTGTCCCAATAGGGTTTTTTATGCTTCAAAAGGTTATGATGGTGAAGATGCTTTCATTGGGATCTGATGTTTTTATTATGGGTATTAAAATAGGAGCGCCTATCATAGCAGTTCTGGTATTAACAAGTTCTGCTTTCGGACTTATTGCGCGATTTTCACCGCAAATGAATGTGATGATAGTAGCATTCCCTCTAAAGATTCTCGTAGGTCTGGTTTTTTTCGGCCTTTTACTTGAGATTTTAATTGTTTTTACAAGGGACTATATTGAAGGTTTAAAAGAATTATTAATGGGATTCTTGTTTTATGCAGGCGGAGGATAACCGCTAAGGTTAAGGGATAAACTATGGCTGAAGATCCAGAAGGCGGCGGGGAGAAAACCGAAGAGCCGACATCGCGGAAACTTGGTAAAGCGCGTGAAGAAGGACAGGTTCCCAAAAGTATGGAAGTGCCTTCAGTTTTTGTACTATTGGGAAGTGCAACATCCCTTTATTTTTTTGGATTTTACGTTTACAAATCGCTTGTCAGTGTAATGCTTGATACATTAAATTTTGATAGTATTCCGGTCATGACAAAGTTTGAAATTGTTAATCTTTTTGGTACAAGCCTGAGACAGATTATAATTGCCTGCTTGCCGGTGATGGTTGCTGCAATTTTAATGGGGCTTACATCAAATTTTGCCCAGGTTGGTTTCGCAGTATCATGGAAGGCTATTGAGCCTAAACTTACCAAGTTAAATCCCATAACAGGATTTAAAGACAAATTTTCGTCAAGAGCATTGATTGAATTCGTCAAAAGTATTTTAAAAATAATTATAGTTTTTACAGTGGTATATTTGTCAATAATAAGCAGGATGGATCAGATTTTACTCCTTTATGATTGTTCTGTGGCACAGATTTTTCTATTTATTCTAAAGGTAACATTCAGTATATTTTTAAAAGTATGTATTATTATGCTTCTTGTGGCAATCCTTGATTATGTTTATCAAAGATGGAAATTTATGAATGACCAGAAGATGACTAAAAAGGAGATGAAAGATGAAGCAAAACAGACAGAGGGTGATCCCCAGGTAAAATCCAGGATCAGACAGCTCCAGGTTGAGGCAGCAAGAAAGAGGATGATGGCTGATGTGCCTGAAGCTGATGTTGTAGTAACTAACCCGACACGCCTTGCAGTTGCTCTCAAATATGACAAAATGGTCATGGATTCTCCGGGTGTCGTTGCAAAGGGTGCAGGTCCGGTTGCAGAAAATATCAGGAAAATTGCAAAAGAAAATAATGTTCCCCTTGTAGAAAATAAAGAGTTGGCTCGGAACTTGTATAAAGAAGTAGATATAGGAGAACAAGTACCATCGCAATTTTTTCAGGCTATTGCTGAGCTGCTTGCCTATGTATATAAACTCAAAGGTAAAAACAAATAATTTTACGACATTTTTTTGGCACATGCCGTCAAAAATATTATTACGAAAGAGGGATTAATGGCCACACAAAGCATGGGAATGATTAAAGTCATTCAGAAGGAAGCAGCTGATATAATAGTTGTTTTCGCATTTATCGGAATACTCATGGCAATGATTTTACCTCTTCATCCCATGATCCTTGATTTTTTTCTCGCATTGAATATTTCTTTAGCAATTGTTGTTCTTATCACTACAATGTATACTGAAAGACCATTGGATTTTTCCATATTTCCTTCATTATTACTTGTCTTAACTTTATTCAGGCTTTCTTTAAATGTTGCCTCTACAAGATTGATTCTGCTCCATGGCAATGAAGGTCCCCTTGCTGCCGGGGCTATAATAAAATCTTTTGGAACTTTTGTAGTGGGAGGTAATTATGTCGTAGGACTGGTTGTCTTTTCCATTCTTGTTCTGATTAATTTTCTTGTTATTACAAAAGGTGCGGGTAGAATAGCAGAAGTTGCTGCAAGATTTACCCTTGATGCAATGCCTGGAAAGCAGATGGCAATAGATGCAGATCTTAATGCAGGCATGATAGATGAAGGCGAAGCTGGCAGGCGAAGAAAAGAGATAGCAAAGGAATCAGAGTTCCATGGTGCAATGGATGGTGCAAGTAAATTTGTACGCGGAGATGCAATTGCAGGAATAGTTATTACATGTATAAATATTGCCGGAGGATTTATTATAGGTGTCGTCCAAATGGGCATGCCCATGAAAGAAGCTATGCAGAACTATACGCTTCTTACAGTCGGTGACGGGCTTGTATCACAGATACCTGCACTTCTTGTGTCAGCAGCCGCAGGTCTTCTTGTTTCCAGATCAGGTTCGGAAAGCAGGATGGGGCAGGAATTTTTCAAGCATCTTCTCTCCAGTGTAACACCTGTTTATATTGGTGCAGTTATTGTTTTTTGCATGGGGCTTATTCCGGGACTCCCTTCAATCCCATTTATGACTATGGGTCTCACACTCGCGGGAGTAGCCTATTATCTTTTAAGAGGACAAAAGAAAGTTGAAGAGGAGGAAATTGAAGCTGCATCTGAGGAAGAAGAGGCTACGAGCGCGCCAGAAGAAGTTGACCACCTTTTGACTTTAGAAACTATAGAGCTTGAGGTCGGCTATGGCTTAATTCCTTTGGTGGATAAACAGCAGGATGGAACTTTGCTTGCCAGGATACGTGCTATAAGAAGGCAGTTTGCAACTGAAATGGGAGTTATAATTCCTCCAATTCATATCAGGGATAATCTAAATTTAAACCCAGCACAGTACAGGTTATTGATAAAAGGTGTTGAAACAGCACAGGCTGAGCTTATGGTTAATCATCTGCTGGCAATGGATCCTGTGGGTGAAGCCCAGGAGATTGAAGGAATTGAGACCATTGAGCCTGCTTTTAAGCTTCCAGCCTATTGGGTTCCTCCTGAAAAAGAGGAAGAAGTTAAATTTGCAGGATATACAGTTGTTGATAACTCAACAGTGGTTGCCACTCATTTGACGGAAGTGATAAGAAATACTGCCCATGATCTTCTTGGAAGACAGGATGTCCAGCATCTGTTGGATAATCTTTCTCAAACAAATCCAAAAGCTGTGGAAGAACTTGTTCCTGATCTTCTTTCCCTTGGTATGGTCCAAAAAGTTCTTCAAAACCTTTTAAAAGAAAGAGTTTCAATCCGTGATCTTTTAACTATTGTTGAAACATTGGGTGATTATGCTCCAATGGGGAAAAATCCAGACCTGTTAACAGAATATGTAAGGCAGAAAATTGCAAAAGGGATGCTTGCTTCATATCTAACCGAGGATAAAGTCCTTCATGTTATAATGCTTGAGCGAACACTTGAGGAAAGACTTATTAAAAATATTAAAAAAACAGAGCAGGGGGCTTTTCTTACATTGGATCCTCAGTTTGTGGAAGATGTTATCAAAGCAATTAAGAATGAGATTGAGAAAATGGTAATTTCTGACACACAACCTGTAATAATGTGTGCTCCTGCTTTACGTCGTCATTTGAGGAAATTGATTGAAGCAACATTCCCTTCAGTGTTTGTCATTTCCCATGCTGAAGTAGTAGAAAATATCAATCTTGAGGTAAGTGGAAAGGTGGAATTAAAAGATGAATAGAAGAGTTTTTAAAGCCTGTAATATTCAGGAGGCTATGTCAAAGGTAAAAGCGGCGCTTGGTCCAGATGCATTGATAATCTCCACACGTAAAGTTCCCAAAAGCCCCAGACAACCTTATGCAAAAGATATGGTTGAAGTTGAGGCAAAATTAGGGAAACCCAGGAGAAAAGCTTCGGCTGATGGAAGTGAGATTAAATCACTAAAAGATGAGCTCGTAAGTATTAAGGATATGATTTCAGTTGCTGGAATGGGTTATGGAATGCATAATATTATTTGTAATCAATTTGGTTCAGTTGGTCTGCTTGCCTCATTGCTCAGGTCAGGGATTTCTGAGAGAAAAGCTTATGCCATAGTACATAAAGCCTGCTATTCAATGGAACGGGATCAAAAGCAAGGCTTTGAGGTTACATCTTTAAAAAAATATGTTATAAAAGAATGTGTAAGATGGATTGAGGCTAAAAACAATTTTAAAAGAGATAATAACTCAGGAGTACCTCATGTGGCGGCTTTTGCAGGACCAACAGGTGTCGGCAAAACAACAACTATAGCAAAACTTGCTGCCCATTTGAGTCTTAGGAAGAAAAAAAGAGTTGGTCTCATCTCAATTGATAATTACCGCGTGGGAGCATTTGAACAATTAAAGTCCTATGCTTCAATTATGGGATTGTACTGCATGCAGGCTTATAGTAAAGATGATCTTGTTTGTGCTTTAGACAGGATGAAGGCAATGGATATTGTGCTTGTTGATACAGCCGGGCATAGTCATTATGATAAAGAAAGAATGAGTGAGCTTAGTTCAGTAATAAATGGAGACTATAATATTTCAGTGCATCTGGTTTTGAGTGCTACTACAGATTTTATTAATATGAAGGAGGCTGCAAAAGCTTTTTCTGTTCTTAAACCGGATACATATGTTTTTACTAAAATTGATGAAACAAAAATGTGTGGGAA
>JAGLLQ010000510.1 GCA_023140455.1 Desulfobacteraceae bacterium
GTAAATCGCCATTTGCAGAACATATCATCCGGATGTGGGTCTGGCGGAGCAAATACACATTCCACTCTTATACGTTCATCAATAACCTTTGCAAAACTTACAAATTCTTTCATGTGCATGTGTTTGCATACATACTCATCCTGTCCGCGTTTTAATCTCGCTACTTGGGCAGGGCAGGAAGGAACAGTAATAATAACTTCATCAGGTCTTTCATCTATGTCATACCCCACAAGAATACACCAGGGAAACAATTTTAATGCCTTAACAAATCCTTTAAGCCCTTTTTCTGAGATATCAAATTTTTCTAAAAGGTCTTTGCCTGCAAAGCCTGCAACATTGTCCCAGACCTGCTCATTAATTTTTTCTGCTGTGGCCTGATCATATTTTTCAGTAATTTTGATAAACCAGAATGCATCCATCACCCTGTAGCTCTTTAAAAGGAACTCAATATACTTTTGAAGCTCTTTTTTACTCATGTTCTTAAAAATGTCTAAATCCATAAAAGCTTTGCCTCTATCTTATTAAAAGTCTGAATATTTGCCATAAAATTTTACTATAGCATATTATAAATTTTGATGCATTGGTTTAACCCATGCTGAAGAATTATGAAATATAAAACCGAGGAGAACCCTTTAGTAATCCATTATTCAAATGAATCTAAATTCTGTTTACAACTTTTTACTTCTTTGATACAAAATATTAAGGAATTGATATTAACAACTATCGGATATCATGAGTATTTTAAAGATATGCGGATCCGTTTAACTTCTTGTTGGAAAGCTAAATTAGAGGATGGGAATTTCAATTATAGACTGTTTTGAAAAAAATTGATTCAAATAGAACGTGAAATGATGGAGACAGATATGGAGACAATAGAAAAAAGGCGCCTGTTTTTAAAAGCTGGAAATTGGGAAAAATGGAAAAAATCCAAAACGGAACAAAGGAATAAAATTCCTGCACCACCACTGCAAAAAGATCCAGACAAGAATTCGTTATTGATTGATTTGATAGCCAGAAAAGACATTACCGTTGGAAATATGCCGTTAATAAAAACCATTGAGCGTCGTAGAAGTCGCAGAAGGTACACTGGCGACCCCCTATCTCTGGAGGAATTGTCTTTTTTACTTTGGTCGACTCAAGGGATCAGCAAAATTATAACAAGGGGAATCAGCAATAGGAATGAAACAGATGACGGTAAGTTGCGGAAAACCTTACGAACAGTACCGTCAGCAGGAGCACGCCATCCATTTGAAACTTATTTGTTGATAAATAATGTGACTAATATTTCTCCTGGAATCTATCGTTACTTGCCCCTAAATCACAAGATTTGCCTTATAGACAATACAACCCCTGATTTAAAAGAGACAGTTCATGATGCATGTTATAAACAATTCATTAAAAAGAGTGCTGTGGCTTTTATCTGGACAGTAATTCCCTATCGTTCAGAATGGCGTTATAACGAGCTGTCTCCAAAACTGATTGCTCAGGATTCAGGCCATTTATGTCAGAATTTATACTTGGCCTGTGAATCGATTGGGGCCGGAACTTGTGCCTTGGGTGAATATCATCAGAGTAAAATGGATCAAATTTTAGGTGTTGACGGTAAGGATGAATTTACAATTTATATTGCTCCTGTCGGGAAAGTAAAATCTTAATTACGATGGGCGAAAGCTAAGATGTGAATTCTTGGAGCATGATATATGAGCAAATTGGGGCCGGGCCTTGATTATTGCCCGTAATTCCAACAATCAACATGCACCGGGTTTCACCGGTGATGTTGGTGGTTGGCAATAACACAGAAATGGAGGTGATATGTCAAAAATGATTGCTTATTGTGGTCTTGTTTGTTCAACTTGCCCTACATTTATAGCCACCAAAAATGATGATGATACTGCAAGAAAAAAAACAGCTATTTTCTATTCTGAACAGTTCGGATTTGATTTGAAGCCTGAAGATATCAACTGTGATGGATGCCTATCAGATGGCGGAAAGTTGATTGGATATTGTCAGGCCTGTAAAATTAGAAAATGTTGCAAAGAAAAAAATCTGGAAAGCTGCGTCGTTTGCGATGATCAGCCGTGTGAAGAGCTTTCAAAATTCCATGACTTTTCACCAGTTGCAAAAAAGTGTTTTGAAGTCTTGATAAATGAAAGAGACTAATAGTAAATTGCGAACAAATCGTTTGAGCGGATCGGGGGGAGTACTGAGCAGCTCTCGAAAGTTTTAGCATCAACATAGATTGTAACCTTGTTGAGGGTGTTGGCATAAAGCCCCCGACCCCTCAACTTAATGTTTTATTTTATTGCTCTATAAGTAAATTCTACTTTATTGACAATATCATCGATTTGTTCTTGTGAGAAATCAATTCTTTTGCCTGGATCTGAATTCAAATAATGATCTAACCTGGTTGGTATAATACCTGTAACATCAAAATTTTTAGAAATATCATGATCGTCATTAAACTGATATAAAATTGCCATTTTTATATTTTTACTATTCAATCTCATATCAGGATTAGCAACTAAATCTGAAAGACCATTACAAATCATATCACGTTCACTTGTAAGCTTTTTTGTTCTCATATATGTTTTTATTACTCTATTATCTTGAGACCATTGTACATAAACAAGAAAAATATATCTGTTTGGATCTGACTCTTTAGCTATAGGTATAGTTTCTTTTTTTTCTGCTGACTGTGATTTTTCTCTTTGAAAGAATACTTTAACCATAAATTATTAGTATGATAAGAACTTGTTTTTTGTCAAGTCAAGTATTGCAAAATATTAAGAAAGTGCGCGGGTTGATACTGCAGGTGGTTAAACCGCAGATATCCAGTTAAAAACAAATGAAATTGAGGATACTATATGATATGGTACAATACAGATATTTTGTTAAGGAATAAGGGGAGATAGAAAACATGCCATTATCTTTTAAATCTGAAAGCCATGGGGATATTGCATTTGGTTTTTTTAATATTGAGTCAGACATGCTGCTTTTAGAAAATTATTTCT
>JAGLLQ010000511.1 GCA_023140455.1 Desulfobacteraceae bacterium
CGATGGGAGTTGCTACAACATAAAGAATTCCCTTATTTGATGCTTTATCTGATATTAAATTTTCTTCCATTCAAGAAGCCTGAAATGCATTTTTAATTAAATTAAATACATGGGATCCATTTTTTTCAAAAACTTCAATAACATCAAACCTGAGTCTTACATTATTTAAATTATTTTCTCTTATGTAATACAAGGCAGCTGAAATAATCTTTTTCTGCTTTGCAAAATTTACTGATTCTGCCGGGAATCCTTTTTTTAAAGTTTTCCTTGTTTTTACTTCAATAAAAGCAATTGTATCTTTATCTTTTGCAATAATATCTATTTCTGCACTCTTGATTCTATAATTCCGATCAAGGATTGAAAAGCCCTCATCTCTGAGATGTGCTGAAGCAGCATCTTCTCCAAGATTGCCTGTTATTTGCGCTTTACTCGGCAACCAGCACCTCTTTGACACCTTTAAAAGTTTTTCTATGGATGGGAGTCACACCATGTTCTATTATGGCTTGTTTATGTGCTTTTGTAGGATATCCTTTATGCTGTGCAAAACCATATTCAGGATAGAGTTGATCAAACTTAATCATGAGTCGATCTCGCTCCACTTTTGCAATGATCGATGCTGCAGCAATGGAAATACTTTTTGAATCTCCTTTGATTATTGCTTTTTGAGGAATATCACTTTTAATTTCAAACTTTCCATCAATCAATAGATAATCAGGAGGGATGAATAAATTTTCACACGCTCGTTTCATACTATTAAGAGATGCTCTTAGGATATTATCTCGATCAATTTCAGTGATATCAGCAACACCAATTGCTGTAAATAATGCAAGTTCTGTTATTCTTGAATGAAGAAGGTTACGTTTTGCGGGGGTAAGCTGTTTTGAATCTTTAATATCAGGATCAGTAAAGCCATGAGGTAAAACAACTGCTGCAGATACAACAGGGCCGGCAAGTGGTCCTCTGCCGGCCTCATCTATACCTGCAATAGCTTTATACCCATTCTGGATAGCTTCATCTTCAAACTGTCTCATGGGTTGAATCTTTAACTTAAGCAGGACGTTTTTCTGCAATTCTCGCAGATTTACCACGTCTGTCTCTTAAGTAATAAAGTTTTGCTCTTCGAACACGACCTCTTGTAATAACTTCAATTTTATCTATGGATGGTGAATAAAGCGGAAATGTTCTCTCAACTCCAATACCGCCAGAAATTTTTCTTACTATAAAGCGTGCCTTATTCAAGCCTTTAGTTTTCTTGATTACAACACCTGGAAAAATCTGAATACGTTCTTTTTCACCTTCACGTATCTTAACATGCACTTTAACTGTATCACCTGACCCAAAATCAGGAATATCAGTACGCATTTGTTCTCTTTCTATTTGCTCAATAATGTTTGACATCTTTTCCTCCTAATATTTAACAAAAGCTTTAAGCTTAATTTAATTACAAATCCTGTCCAAATATATCGAAACCGCAGATCTTACTGAAAGATGATTAAACTCACCCTTGCCTTTTATCGGTTCCAATATCATATCACAATCTTCGATAAATCCTTCTGAAAGCCCCCAAGCTGTGCCAAAAGCTATTATATGAGGGTTTTCTTTATTTAATTCTTTTTTAAGCTCCACAATTGAAGCTGAATTCCCATGTTCTTTTGCACTTGTCCCAATAGTAACCAGTTTGTTTTTTTGCTCATTCTTAATATCAGCACATGCATCTTCAAAAGTTGTTGCAACCCTTATCAGTTCAAGAGCATCCTTCCTGTCAGGATTTATTTCTCCGCCCACACCCTTTGTCCAATGCTCAATTATCTTATGAGTCAATGTCTGCTGGTCTTCAAACGGTGTTACAACATAAAATCCTTTTACTCCAAATGTCATTGATGCCCTTGCAA
>JAGLLQ010000512.1 GCA_023140455.1 Desulfobacteraceae bacterium
TTTATTCACAGGGATGTCTATTTTATCATAATGTTCTGTCGGAAAATCTCGTCTGGCATCATATCCAATTCCACTTGCCCTGCCTGCAGGACCAACAAGACCTAATTTATCAGCATCAAAATTACTTACATTGCCACAATCTTCAAAACGGGCTCGTACAGTAGATGTTGAAAATAAAAGATCAAGAACATGTGTGACTTCTGGAATTAATTCATCAAGTCTTTCATTCATGGTAGCACGGATATCATCATCCATATTGAAGCGTACGCCTCCAGGTCTGACTAATCCTTTTCCAAATCTGTTTCCACACACAAGAAGAGATAAGTTTAGAAAATCACCTCTAAGACGTCCAAAGTAATTAGCCGGAGGTAAAAATGCAACATCACCGCTTAATGCACCACAATCACCAATGTGATTTGCAAGCCGTTCAAGTTCAAGGGCAATGCTTCGAATGATTTTTGCACCATCATCCACTTTTGTTGAAGTGAGTGACTCTACAGCTTGCGCCATGCAGATGCTATGACCTATAGTAGTGTCGCCTGCAATATTTTCAACAATATTGGGTAGTCTTTTTGCCTGAACACCCTTTAGCAAGTTTTCAACACCTCTATGTTGATACCCTAAGTGTATTTCGAGATTTAAAACACGTTCGCCAATACAGTTAAATCTGAAATGACCCGGTTCGATAACGCCGGCATGGACCGGACCTACAGCCACTTCATGAATCTCATCGCCATCTACTTGATAATAGTCATAATTACCCGGGATATCTTCTTTATAGTCGTTTCCAAAAACATCAGGTTTATTTAAGTAGTTAGGATGATATCGAACCATTTTTAACCAGGGATGCCCTTCGGGTTTTATACCGTACTGTTCTGCAAGTTCTCGTTCAAACATGTGAAATTGTTCACATGTTTTTGTAAAGGATTCATAAGATTCAGGAGCATCACAACCTGCTACCAAGAGTTTATCAGTTCTTAAAACAGCCATAAGCTTTAAGGATGAGGTTTCATTGTCAGGATAGCCAAAATATTGAACAACTTTCCCTCCATCTTTTACAATGCTTAAAACGTTTTTACTAAAATCATCAAAAGGAAGATGTGGAATCTGATCTCGTGATAATTTTTCACCATTTGAAATTTCTAAAAAAGCGTTAGTCATTAAAGTCCTCCGCCTATTGCAGTAACTGCATCAATTATTGTTTGATATAATGTGTCCGGCATATAAAAACATAGTATGAGAGAGGTTAACAGTAAAATAAACTGTGGCCAGACCATACTAGCCTTTTCTTTAAAATTAATTTTTTTATCTGAATTTTCATTATTGTAATCATCAAAGGAAATTTTCATTACCTGATTGGCAAAGCCTGCAAAAATAACACAAAGGCTGAAGATGAAAATACCTGCTGCCACATAGTGTCCTGTTCGGAATGCACCAACAATAATAAACATTTCTCCGATAAAAATTCCAAAAGGAGGGAATCCTGAGATACCTGCAAAACCGCCAAAAAAAGCAACAAATGTTTTTGGCATGCGTTTTACCATATCTCCTGTATTTTTAATGAATCTATCTCCATATCCCAACAAAATATTTCCTGATGATAAAAAGAGGGAAGATTTGATCAGGCTGTGGTGGATCATGCATATTACAGCACCATACACTCCAATGCCGCCAATACCTGTTCCAAAGGCGATGATTCCCATATTCTCAATACTGGAATATGCGAGCATTCTTTTATATTCATTCTGTTTAAGAATAAATGTTGCAGCAGCTATAATCGACATCAAACCAAAAACCATAAGAATTGTACCTGAAAAATCGCCAAGGCCTGCGGCATGCATAATTTTATTTGTTTTAAATATTCCAAGGTATGCACAATTTAAAAGTACACCGGATAATAATGCCGAGGCAGGGCTCGGGGCTTCACTATGCGCATCAGGAAGCCAGGTATGCATGGGTGCAAGGCCCATTTTTGTTCCATATCCAACAAGTATAAATACAAAGCCTGCTTTTAACCATGTAGGGTTGATCTCTTTTGCAACTTCTGTAAGCGCTGAAAAGGAAAGTGGCGCATTAACATTCCCGATATCCATTGCAAGTGTAATAAAGACTGATCCTAAAAGCGCCATGGCAATACCAACAGAACAGATGAGAACATACTTCCAGGTTGCTTCAAGAGCTGCAGGAGTTCTGTATGTAAAAATTAACGGGGCACTTGCAAGCGTAGTTGCTTCAATCGCGATCCACATTACCATAATATGATCAGATAAAGTTACCATTGTCATGGTTGACAAAAATAATAACATGGACCCTGTGAAAATATTTTCTGATTTTATTTCACTCTCTTCAAGGTAGGAAACAGTATAAATAGAGATCAGAAAAAACAGGAGTGAAATAACTAAAAGTGATAACAGGCCTTCCGGTGTAACTGCAAAATAATTGCTGAAAAAAGCCTCGGGTCTGTTTTTCCATA
>JAGLLQ010000513.1 GCA_023140455.1 Desulfobacteraceae bacterium
AATGCATACATCATTGAAGTTGAAGTTGATATCTCTTTTGGGCTTCCTGCCTTTAATATTGTAGGGCTTCCCGAAACATCTGTAAAAGAAAGCAAGGAGCGGGTTAAAACAGCAGTAAAAAACTCAGGGTATTCTTTCCCCCCTGACAGAGTGACTGTTAATCTTGCCCCTGCTGATATAAAAAAAGAAAGCACAGGGCTTGATCTCCCTGTTGCAATGGGTATTCTTTCTGCCTCAGAAATTGTTTCAGAAAAGGCTCTTCAAGATTATATGATAACAGGAGAACTCAGCCTTGACGGGAGAGTTAAACCAGTAAAGGGTGTACTTCCGATTGCAATGACAGCAAAACAGAACCGATATAAAGGTGTAATAGTCCCTTTTGATAACAGACATGAAGGTTCCATGGTCGAAGGAATTGACATTATCGGTGTTAAACATTTGAGTGAAGTAGTAGAATTTTTCTCAGGATTGAATGACATAAAGCCTGAAAAGAACAAATACTTATCTGAGTTTGTGAATAATGAGCGCCATGAAAATATTGATTATTCTGATGTACAGGGCCAGCAACACGCAAAACGGGCTCTTGAAATAGCTGCTGCAGGAAGCCATAATATTTTGATGACAGGCCCTCCAGGATCAGGTAAAAGTATGTTAGCAAACCGTCTTGTGACTATTTTACCTTCCCTTACCTTTGATGAAGCTGTAGAGACTACCCGGATTTATTCAATTGCAGGTATTATTGATAAAAATATTCCCATTGTCACACAAAGGCCGTTCAGGTCTCCCCATCACACGATTTCAGATGCAGGACTTGCAGGCGGCGGTTCACGCCCTGAGCCTGGAGAAGCTAGTCTGGCACATAATGGAGTGCTTTTCTTAGATGAGCTACCTGAATTTAAAAAAAATGTTCTTAATGTATTAAGACAACCCCTTGAAAATGGTTTTGTGACCATAGCAAGGGCTGCTTCAAGAACGACTTTCCCTTCAAAATTTATGCTTGTTGCTGCTATGAATCCATGCCCTTGTGGTTATTTAACAGACCCAAACGGCAAATGTATTTGCACACCTGCGCAAATTCAAAGATACCAGTCTAAAATATCAGGCCCTTTATTAGACAGGATAGATATCCATATAGAAGTTCCTCAGGTTCCATATAAAGACCTTGCCGGGAAATCAAAACCTTCAGAATCATCTGCCGATATCAGACAAAGAGTAGAGGCTGCAAGAAAGATACAAAGAACACGTTTAGAAAAAGAAAACCTGTTCTGCAATGCTGCCATGGATTCAAAGCATATAAAAAAATATTGTGCTCTTAATGCTGATTCAGAAATACTTCTTGAAAAAGCTGTTGAAACTTTTGGACTTTCAGCCCGCGCATATGCACGAGTTAAAAAACTGAGCCGAACCATTGCAGATCTTGATAAAGCACCTGATATCCAACCAGCGCATATCGCAGAAGCTATTCAGTATAGAAGCTTTGATAGAAATAGTAATAAAGGCATAATATAAAGGACATACTCGTTTAGGTCTGCTCCCTTGCACTACCTGAAGGTGAGCTGATTTGGCCACTTCCAGAAATAGAAACAACCTGGAAGATCTTTTCTGTTAAGGCGGGGTTTTTTGAAAGAGAAACCATATTAACTGTCAGGCAAGGTAATTGAAAACAAATTACTTATCTTGTTAAATATAAAGTAATACAAAAAGACTTTAGGTATCTGTTTCCAGATAGTTTAGAAAACCTGAACCTGAATTTGATCTAAAAATCCGCTCTTGTCAACAACCAGTATTTGATAGATACCAGGATGGCCTGGCTTAAATTTAAACTTTTTTCCAATGTGTTTCATTTCTGAATTTTCAAACCAATACCAGGGACCGTTTCCACCCTGGGCTGTTAAGTCAAAAACAGGATATTGATTGGTTTTGTCTTTTTTTATGATGGCATCTCTGTCAGACAAGCCTTTTATTTCAATGGTTTCATTTAAAAGAATATCAGATATATCTTCACATTCAGGATGAACAGGAGGAATAAGGCTGCTTCTGTGCAAAACTTTTGGAATAAAGCTTTCCAGAGCCTTGGGCCATAATTCTATTTTTGTTTTATAACAGGGAATATCTTTTTTACATTTTGTCTGGACTCGATATTTATTATCTGATGAACAACATATTTCCAAATTTAAGACTGCAAAACCCTGTATATCTCTTCTTCTGGTTAATGTCCCGGGTGCAGTCTGATTTAACAACCAGGCATTCCTTAAATATTCACTATTATTTTTTGCCCCTTTCACTTTTTTGCCATTGGGCCAGGAAATTTTACTTCCTGCAACAGACTCAGGTCTTTCAATTTCACCACTATGTTTTGGCAGCAATTGAAATGCCATTTTCAATAAGGGTTCAGCAGTTTGGGCACCGTAAAACCCCGGTACAGGAATACCATCCGGTCGTCCAACCCACACCCCGGCTGTATAATATTTATCTACACCGATTGCCCATGCATCACGAAATCCGTAACTTGTGCCTGTTTTAACAGCAAAATAATTCTTTTCTTCAATTATCTGACTTTCTTTTTCAGGTAGTAATATTTCATGGACTATCCAGGCAGCGCCTTCTGACAATAATTTATTTTGAACGATTTCAGAATTAATTTCATATCGTGGTTTGATGGTTTTCCCTTTACGTCCAAGACATGAATAGGCCTGCACAAGATTCTCAAGGCTGGTTGAGAATCCTCCCAATGCAAGGGAAAGATTTGGACGGGCATTGAGCGGTAGTTTAATTTCAAACCCGGTATTTACCATTTGAGTATAAAAATACATGGGTTCAAGATGGTCTAACAGCTGCACTGCAGGTAAATTTAGAGAATGTGCCAAAGCATAGGCAGCACTTACAGGTCCTGTAAAACTTCGATTAAAATTTAAAGGTCGATAATCTTTAAACTGTATAGGGATATCCATTAACATACTCTGGGAATGTATCAACCCCTGATCCAATGCCATGCCATAGATAAACGGCTTCATTGTTGAACCCGGAGACCGCATGGCAGTGACCATATCAACATGAGCAAATCTTAAATTATTTGCAAAATCCGCTGATCCCACATAGGCATTTACCCCACCTGTATTGTTATTCATAACTAAAATTGCCAAAGACAAACGGGGCGGCAGATCTGAAGCATAATCCCTTGCCAGTTGCTCTAAAGACAATTGAAGATGATAATTAATAAATGTATGAATTTTATTTTGATTCTTTTTCCCTTTATTGTACAGTCGTCTTGAAAGCAGGGGGGCTTTTGTTTGATGGACAATTTGCCATCCTTCCACTCTTTCTTTTTTTGCCTGTTCAATGGTTTCTTCAGACCATATTTTGAATTTCTCAAGCCTGTCTAAAAGTTTATTTCGTGCTTTTTCTGCAACCTTAGAGTGCAGATCAGGTCTATATCTTGTGGGTGCCTGGGGCATAACTGCAAGAAGAGCAGCCTGGGCATGGGTAAGGTTTTCTGCACCATGCTCAAAATAAGCATAGCTTGCAGCCTGAACACCTTGCTGAACACCTCCAAAAGGCGCATGGTTCAGATAATAATTTAATATCTCTTTTTTTGAAAAATGCCATTCCAACTGAAAAGCAGTAAAAATCTGTATCACTTTACCATTGAAAGTTCTGCTGATTGATCTTTTTAATCTGGCAACCTGCATGGTAAGGGTTGAACCACCTGAGACAATGTAACCGTTTTTTAAATATTGGAAAAAAGCTCGAAACAATGAAAAAGGATTCACACCTATATGATAGTAAAACCACCTGTCTTCATATCCAACAAGTGCCTCAATATAATTTGGAGACACTTTATCAATACTTGTCGGATACCGCCAGACTCCATTTTCATCTGCAAAGGATCTCAGTAGAGTATTGTCTTGTGAAAGAACTACACCTGTTTGAGTTTCATACTCAAGATTCACAGGGTAAAGCAAATCTATAACAAAAAAAGATGCCCATCCAACACACACGAAAATACAAAACCCTAATAGTACTTTTTTAAATAATTGGTTTTTCATCAATCATTACTTACAATTTGATCACTTATGCGCAATTACTCAACCACCTCAATTTGCTTGTGCGTTGCCCCGATTGCAAAACGATACGGTCTGTACATATCTTCAACATAGCTTGACGGCATTTTATAAACACCCGGAGTTACTGCACGAACCAGATAAAACAATGAAACGCTGCGATATTTATTCACCGAAATTGCAGCCACATATCTGTCATCCCGGAATTCTTCATACAAAACATGTCTATCATTTTTCAATTCTTTTATTGGTTTGCCGTCAATCTCAATATTATCAATATTAACAGATGCCAAGCCAAGATTTTGGTTTTCAATTTCAACACCTGCCGTTAAAAGATCAACAACTAGTCCGTCAGGTGTTCT
>JAGLLQ010000514.1 GCA_023140455.1 Desulfobacteraceae bacterium
ATACTAGTTATTGATGATGAAGAGAACCTCCGTGAAGGGGCACAAAGGATACTGTCAAGAATGGACTTCACTGTTTTTCTTGCATCAACAGGTCAGGAAGGACTTGATATCCTTGAAAAAGAACCTGCCGGTATTGTATTGCTTGATCTAAAAATGCCTGGCATGGATGGCATGGAAGTTCTAAAAAAGATTTCTGCCATAGAAAAAAATATACTTGTTATTATAATAACAGGATATGCTACTGTTGAAACAGCTATTCAAGCCATGAAACGAGGAGCGTATGATTTTATCCCTAAGCCTTACGAGCCTGATCAACTCAGAATTGTTGTAAATCGTGCAAAAGAAAAATTAAGCCTTGAACAATCCACAATACACCTTGAAAAAAAACAAAAAGAGACTCTCTCTGTCCTCCATACTGAACGGAGCAGGACACATACAATAATTGAATCTCTTCCCAATGGAGTAATTGTTACAAACCCTGAAGGCAATGTTATTCTCATCAACCCTACCTGTTGCCAATGTCTTGGATATGATTATGAAGAAGAAAATAAAACACATACAGATCCTGTTGACAAATATATTGATGACAAAGAAATATGCACCCTTGCTATGGATATGTCCAGAGGGAAGTACATTGATTATACTGAGGTTCCATCAAAAGAATTTGAAACTGAGGATGGAAAATTTCTTCTAGCCCGTTTACGTCCGGTTATTGGTGACAAACAAGATTGTCTTGGGTGTGTCATTACCCTCGTGGATATCACAGCTATGAAAACCCTCGACCTTTTAAAATCAGAATTTGTTTCAAAAGTCACCCATGAGTTACGTTCACCCCTTTCAACAATCCATGAACAACTTGATATGGTCATTAAAAGCGAACATGAAAACAGTGATCAGGAAGATCAATATATGCTTTCCAGAGCTAAAGAAAAAGTATATGGACTAATATCAACTATTGGAGACTTACTAGATCTTTCCCGTATTGAAGCAGGAGCTTCTACTAAAACACACCAACCTGTTAAAGTAGATGAAACCCTTAAGAACATAACAGAGTTTCTTAACACCAGAGCAGAAGCAAAAAATCAGAAATTGACTCTTAAAACCCCAAACAGGCCATTACCACTGCTAAAAACAGATTTGGCAACACTTGAAAGTGTATTTGGAAACCTTATAGCTAATGCTATTAATTATACCCAGGAAGGTGGGGAAATTGATGTAATTGCAGATCAAACCGGTAACAATTTACGTATTCAAGTCATTGATAATGGATTTGGGATTGAAGCAAAGCATATGGATAAAATCTTTAAACGATTCTATAGAATAAAGAATGATAATACCAGATTTCTGGTTGGTACAGGTCTTGGCCTTCCCATTGTAAAAAACATTGTAGATTCCATGAATGGATTTATTGAAGTTAAAAGTGAAGTAGGCAAAGGCTCCACATTCACTGTTATTCTGCCTTTGGGTAAAACAGAAACTGCAATAATGTAATCTTCACAAAAAGTGAATCATAAAGCAATACCGCTATTCTTCAATACCTTCGTCTTATATCAGGCATGAACTCAGACCGGCATGAGAAAACCCAAATGAAAAAATAGTATAAATCTATGCGGCAGCATGTAATCGGCATTGACAGGGTAAAGGTACAACGCTAAATCCCTATGCTCGTCCTGAGCATAGGGAAGCGAAAATGACCGGATCTGTACCGTCCTGGTGATCCGTTCATTTACGCCGCTTTTGTCCCTTTACCCTGCCCATGCCTGAACACCCGGGTTCACCTGACATAACACAATACTAACCTTATCCTATCCTGATATAGTGGGGAGATGGTCAAGCTGATATATATCTTTACAGGACATCTTAGCCGGGGAGGACGGTTGTGGGTTATGACTATAAAGATCTAATATACTTATCCTTGATACTCTTTAAGAATATTTACTTGCGTTAGCCTTACCGTGAAAGTCTGTGTACCTTGCGCTCTTAGGAAAGACATAGAATACAGACTCTGTATGGGATTACAAAGTCTGTATTCTAATTGTTATTTCAAATAATACGTCTATACTTCTTTGTCTTATACTTCCGGTCTTGGGTAGAGCCCGCTTCTTTCAACTATCTCTGGGACTTTTTCTTCCCATTCTATTGCCATAATATGGAATCCGGCAACTCCTTTAACTTCTTTTAATCGTTGGATGGCTTCAACGCAGATATCAATTCCCTCCTGGCCCTGTTGATCCTTTGGCACGCCAGAAAGACGATCTATAACTTCATCCGGCACATCCATTCCGGGAACACGGTTTTTCATGAATTTTGCCATACCAGCTGATTTCATTGGTGTCATACCGGCAAGGATATAAACTTTTTCATGGAGGCCTCTTTCCACAACTTGTCTCATCCATTCTTCAAATTTATCAAGATTATATATACACTGGGTCTGGATAAA
>JAGLLQ010000515.1 GCA_023140455.1 Desulfobacteraceae bacterium
GCTCGTGCAGGCGAGGCCGGTAAGGGATTTGCTGTTGTCGCAAGTGAGATTAAAGATTTAGCAGGGCGAACAGCAGAAGCCACAATGGAGATTAAAGAAAAGATTATCGGTATTCAAAATTCTACACAGGAAACTGTTTCTGAGATTGAAAAAGTAACTTTAGAGATTAATGGTGCTAATGAAATGATAGATACAGTTGCGGCTGCTGTGGAAGAACAATCCGTAACCACCAAGGAGATCGCTTTGAATGTCACCCAGGCTGCCCTGGGTATTCAGGAAGTAACTGAGAACGTTACCCAGAGTTCTACTGTAGCAGGTGAAATAGCCAGCGATATTGCAGATATCAATCGTGCAACAAGCGAAATGTCAAAGCATAGCACGCAGGTTAATGCCAGTGCAGATAGCTTAAGCCAATTAGCCCAGACACTTAACAAAACAGTAGGGCAATTTAAGATTTAATGGATAGCGGTTTATGAAGACTAATTTTGTGTGATATGTATAAAAATTTATCATCTTGCATCGTTCAGGTGCAGGATGATAATTATCTTTTACAATTCTTATTAATTTATTCCGGCTTGGAACTGAATGTAATTCATAAAATATCAGTGCATTAGTTTGTTTAAATGCCTTAATTTTCTTGACTTTTCTTTGTTTTTTTGAAAAAATTCTTGATTGTGTTTGCGGTTGATTCATGGAGCTGTTTTATAGCTTTTAAATACATGGTCAGTTTGAGGTTGGTATTTAATTTTAGTTTTTCCTTATATAGAGGGGGGAGCAATGATAATTGCTGAAAGAAAACCATTAAATGAAATAAAAAGCATGGTGGAAGGCTTTGATAAAGTATTAGTGATAGGTTGCGGTACTTGTGTCAGTGTTTGCCTTGCCGGCGGATCAAAAGAAGTTGCAACGCTTAATTCTGAATTAAGATTGGCATTTGGTAAGCCTACGCCTGAACTTGGGTCAGAAACATTAAAAAGACAATGTGATATGGAGTTTTTAGCTGAACTTGATGTGATTGCAGATGATTATGATGCTTTTTTATCCATGGCCTGTGGAGCAGGTATTCAGTTCCTTGCTGAAAGATTTCCAGAGAAACCTGTTTTCCCTGCTGTTAACACAATTTCGATAGGCGTGAACCGTGATGTCGGGGTATATGAAGAAAATTGCCGGGCATGCGGCACTTGTGTACTTGGAATGACAGGAGGAATTTGCCCTGTAACAACATGTGCAAAAGGTCTTTTTAACGGTCCCTGTGGCGGAACTAATCAGACAAGCTGTGAAATTAATACAGACCAGCCATGTGCATGGTATAAAATATATGAACGTCTTGCAAAACAAGACCGCCTTGATTTGATAACTGAAATCACCCCGGCAAATAACTGGGTTAATCAGACACCAAGGACAACTATCCAGCCCGGATATGAAGAGCGGGCAGCTGCCTTGAAAGAGTAAATTTAAAGTTTTAACTTTGGATTAGAAAAGGAAGGGAAATATGAAATCAGGAAGTAATCTTGAAAA
>JAGLLQ010000516.1 GCA_023140455.1 Desulfobacteraceae bacterium
AGCAGGTAAAAGTTCAGTTGATATAAGCCCACCCGGCAGAAAAATATTTTTGGCAACATCTGTACCTGCTGATCCTGAGATGGAAGAGCGTGTGATTGCACACAAAAAAGAAAGAGGTGAAAACTGGCTTACCATTGAGGAGCCGGTATCTATAGCTGAAGAGATTATAGAATATTCAACAAAAGCTGATGTGATATTGATCGATTGCCTGACTCTCTGGATTTCCAATTTGCTTTATAAAGGTAATGATAAAAAAAAGATTATTGAATATGTTCAAAAACTTGTTAAGGCAGTAGACAATACAGAATGCTCTGTTATCCTTGTTTCCAATGAGGTTGGTGCTGGAATTGTGCCTGAAAATAAGATTGCAAGAATGTTTAGAGATATTGCCGGAATAACAAATCAGGAAGTTGCAAAAGCTGTAACAAGAGTTGTCTGGACTATAGCAGGAATACCTGTGAATATAAAAGAGTAAGCATGGAATGAAATTATATGTATAAATATCTTTTTGGCCCTGTGCCGTCACGGCGTCTGGGAATGTCTTTGGGGGTTGATCTTGTAACCCATAAAATATGCAGTCTTGATTGCGTCTATTGTGAATGTGGGCAAACAACAGATTTAACCTGTGAAAGAAAAGAATATGTACCAGTAAAAGATGTTTTACAAGAGCTTGATCATTATTTTGAAAACAATCAGAACCCTGATTACATAACATTTTCAGGTTCAGGAGAGCCAACGTTAAATACAGGGATTGGTAAAGTTATTGATTTTATCAAAAATAGGAAAAATAATGTTTCAATTGCTTTGTTAACAAACGGAACGTTATTTTTCGAAAAAGATGTACGGTCTGATGTTATTAATTCAGATTTGATCATTCCATCTCTTGATGCAGCATCAGCCAATACTTTCAGAAGGATTAACAGACCATGCCCTGAGTTGGACATAGAAAAATATATTCAGGGGCTTATTGATTTAAGGGATGAATTTAAAGGGAAGATCTGGCTGGAAGTACTTATTATTCCAGGATTTAATGACAGCTCGGAAGATATTGAACTTCTAAAAAAGAGTATAAAAAGAATAAGACCGGACAAAATACAGCTCAACACCCTTGATAGACCCGGGACTATTACAGATATTACTGCCATAGCAAAAGAACGTCTTGAAAAAATTGCAGAGCTTTTTGAATTTGATAATGTTGAAATTATTGCAGCTTTTAAAGATCAAAAAAGAGATATTGTTTTTAGAAAAGATATTAAAGAAGCCATTATCGAAACAATAGGGCGAAGACCATGTACTTTGGAAGACTTGTCAAGTATTCTTGGAAAGCATGTCAACGAGATTAATAAATATCTTTCTAAACTTGAGAAAGAGGGTAAAATTAAAGTTATTTTTCAAAAGAGAGGGAGCTTTTATGCAAAAGTCAGGTAATGATTTTAAATCTGCTCTTCAATTTATCACCATCCTTCCAACAGGAAAGAGTTCACATTTTTCTGCTTCAGGAATGATACGATTTTTTCCTGTTGTCGGCCTTATGATAGGCTTTTTATTAATAATGTTTGATCTCATTGTTTCTATTTTCTTTTATGAAGGTATTGTTGTGCTTTTTGATGTGCTTTTCCTGGTGGCAATTACAGGTGCGTTCCATCTTGATGGCGTAGGAGATACAGCAGATGGTATTTTCAGCCATAGATCCCGGGAAAAAGCTCTATTAATAATGAAGGACTCAAGAACAGGTATGATGGGCCTGGTTGCCGTGGTTTGTACTCTTGCTGTTAAGTTTGCAGGTATTTACTCTGTAAAGGCCTATTGCCCTTCTGTTTCTGCCATGTTGTTTTTTTTAATTATTCCTGCATACGCAAGAGCCAGTATGATATTTGGAATTAAATATCTCAAATATGGGCGGGAAAGTGGAACCGGGCATGATTTTTTTACACGAGAGCTTTCGTTGAAAGATTTTATCTGGTTTTTAATCCCCGTAATGCTCTCTGTTTTTATTGGATATAAGTTTTTTATTATAAATATTTCGTTTGGTTTAATGGTTTTTGTCATACTTTGTTTTTATAAAGAAAAGATGAATTGTATAACTGGTGATATGCTTGGTGCCATGACAGAGGTGATTGAAGCTTTGCTTTTTGTCATTGCAGGAATGACAATGTTTTAAAAAAGTTTCAGGGAGTTGAATTAATGATAATTGGACATGGCGGTAATATAAAAGCCATTGCTGAAAGGCTTTGTTGCCCTGTAGAAGATATTATTGACATGAGTAGTAATCTAAATCCTTTGGGACCCCCAGAAGGATTTGAAGCATACCTTAAAAATAATATAAAAGAAATAAGGTCACTTCCTGAAGTCGATGCAATGGGAGTGGTCCAGGCATTCAGTAAAGCAAAACATATTGATCCTGCAAGGATTGCTGCGGGAAACGGAACCACATGGTTTATTTATACACTGATTCTTGCCTTGGCATCAAAAAATGTGCTTATTTGCGGTCCTGCATATTCTGATTACAAAGACGCGTGCATTATGCATGATGTTAAATATACATTTTATAATTCCCACGAAGATTCTCTATTTGTTCATGATTTAAATAAAGTTTCTGATATGGCAGACAGATTTGATACGATTTTTATATGCAATCCTAATAACCCCACAGCCAATCTAATTGCCAAAGAAGATTTGATAAGACTTATCAAAAGCCATTCTGATACTTTTTTTGTAGTTGATGAATCCTATCTCCCTTTTGTGCATAATGCTGAAGATCTGTCACTTGTTAATAATACAGAACTTGGTAATTTGATTGTGCTTTCTTCAATGTCAAAAATTTTCAGAATACCTGGTTTAAGAACAGGCTTTTTAACAGCGGCTCCTGTAATTATTAAAAAAACAATGAAATATTATCAACCCTGGTCGATTAATTCCCTTGCACAAAAAGGAGTAGTTTATCTTCTTGAAAAAGAAGATCAGAACAAACCCTTTATTGAACAGACAAGGCAGTTTATCAAAGAAGAAAGAGAAAATGTTAAAGAAAAATTGAAAGAAACCAATGGGATAAAGCTATTTTCTTCCCATGCATCGTTTGTGCTTGCGAAACTTACAGGTGACCTTAAATCAGATGAATTTTGTCGTTATATAGGGGATCAGAAGATATTAATCAGAGATTGTTCGAATTTTGATGGACTTTCTGACAGGTTTGTACGTTTCTCTCTTAAAACCCAAGACTTAAACAACAGACTTGTGGACTTAATCAAACAAGCTTTAGAACAGAATAATAAATTAGATTAAAATGGAATGGTATATAATATTTTCTGCTTTTGTACTTGATTTTATCATTGGCGATCCTGTTTTTTTGCCCCACCCTGTTGTTTTTATGGGAAAAGCAATAGAGTTTTTTGAAACTTTATTTAGAAAACTATCCTCTAATCAGGTATTATGTGGCGCTCTTTTTGCAGTTTTTCTTATTGGGTCTGCTTTTGTTCTTACATATGGAATAATTTATTTTTGTACATCAATTAATATTTTCTTCGGTCAAATTATCAGTGTAGTGTTGTTGTTTTTTACCCTTTCTGCAAAAAGTCTGTACAAAGCTGCCATGATTGTGAAAACTGCGCTTGAAACAAAAGGTATTGAATCAGGCCGGGAAAAAGTTGCCATGATTGTTGGAAGAGAGGTTAAATCCCTTGATCAGACAGGGGTTGTAAAAGCAGCTGTGGAAACTGTTGCTGAAAATTTCGTAGACGGGTTTTTATCCCCGTTGTTTTTCGCACTTATTGGAGGCGTCCCCTGTGCGATGGCATATAAAATGATCAACACACTTGATTCAATGGTTGGATATAAGAATGATAAATATATTGAATTTGGCAAAGCT
>JAGLLQ010000517.1 GCA_023140455.1 Desulfobacteraceae bacterium
TTAGAGACTTGTCTTCCGAAATAGCCAGGCTCTTGACCTATGAAGCAACAAAGGATCTGGACACTGAAAAAAAAGTTATAGATGGCTGGGCAGGAAAAGTTGAAGTAGACAAAATAAAAGGTAAGAAAATTACTATTGTTCCTATCTTAAGAGCCGGGGTAGGTATGATGGATGGTGTACTTGACCTTATCCCTTCTGCAAAAGTAAGTGTTGTAGGATTCTATAGAAATGAAGAAACTCTTAAGCCTGTTGAGTATTACATTAAAATGACAAGCTCAATGAATGAACGAATCGCCCTGATACTTGACCCAATGCTTGCAACAGGCGGCACTCTGATTGCAACTATAGATGCATTGAAAAAAGCAGGATGTAAGACAATAAAAGGACTTTTCCTTGTAGCAGCACCCGAGGGAATTGCTGCCCTTGAAGCAAAACACCCGGATGTTGATATTTTTGTGGCGTCTGTTGATGAAAAGCTTAATGATATAGGATATATCCTTCCTGGTCTTGGAGACGCAGGGGATAAGATATTTGGAACAAAATAAAAACTTTTAACTTAACAACAGGGAAACATTATGAACGATTCACCTCAAACATCAACAACTTATAACTTTAGAATTAAGGATGGTTTTTTAGGAGCTCAGATGCTTTTTGTGGCATTTGGGGCACTGGTCCTTGTTCCAATCCTTACAGGGCTTGATCCAAATGTAGCACTTTTTACAGCAGGTGTTGGAACCTTAATCTTTCAGATTATTACCAAGGGTAAGGTTCCGATATTTCTTGCTTCTTCTTTTGCTTTTCTTCCTCCGATTATGTATGGGGTTGCTAAATGGGGCATTCCGCAGACAATGTGTGGGCTTGCAGCCGCTGGTGTGGTTTATATAGTATTAAGTTTTATAGTAAGATGGCGGGGCAGTGAAATTATTAAAAAAATTCTTCCTCCTGTTGTTACAGGTCCTGTTATTATGGTTATTGGTCTTATCCTTGCCCCGGTTGCTGTAAATATGGCAATGGGAAAGACAGGAGACGGTTCTTTTGTACTTTTTCCTGAAAAAACAGCTTTAGTAATCGGACTTGCTGCTCTTGTAACTACTGTTCTTGTGTCAATTCTTGGCAAGGGGGTCATGAAACTAATACCCATACTTTGCGGTATAGTTGTTGGATATATTATTGCACTCTTTTATGGAATCGTTGATTTTTCAGCTATTGCAAAAGCACCCTGGTTTGCATTGCCAAATTTTGTTTTTCCAGAATGGAATTTTCAGGCAGTTCTTTATATTCTCCCCATAGCAATTGCACCGGCAATTGAACATTTTGGTGATGTAGTTGCCATAAGCGGAGTTACTGGAAAAGACTATCTAAAAGATCCTGGCATTAAAAATACGATGCTTGGAGACGGTATAGCCACAACTTTTGCATCTTGTTTAGGTGGACCACCAAACACAACTTATTCTGAAGTTACAGGTGCTGTTGCTTTAACAAAGGCTTTTAACCCTGCTATCATGACATGGGCTGCAATAACAGCTGTTTTACTTGCATTTGTAGGAAAACTTGGGGCAATACTTCAGACAATTCCATCTCCTGTGATGGGCGGAATCATGCTACTTCTTTTTGGTGCTATTATGGTAATTGGCTTAAATACGCTTGTGAAATCAAAAGAAGACCTTATGGAGGCCCGTAACCTTACTATAGTGGCCCTTATCCTTATATTTGGGATAGGCGGTATGAGTTTTTCAGCAGGTGATTTTGCACTTCAGGGAATAGGGCTTGCAGGAGTACTTGGTGTTTTACTAAATCTTTTATTACCTGGAAAAAAGAAAGCGAGTTAATAAAAATAAAATAATCTTATGGTGCCAATATCTGACATACCAACCATTTCAATGCTGGCGTACAAGTATGGCACCATAAAAAAAAATGAATTCAAACTTGTAAATGAGCTTTATGATGAAAGACCGGGCAAATCGTCATTTACTGAGATTCTTATAAATCAGGGATTTGCAACTGAGTATCAGGTTGGTTTATTAAGGCTTATTCAGGATTATCACATAATCCAAAAACAAGGGATAGAATTTGGTAAAATAGCTGTTAAAAAAGGTTTTGCAACAGAACAGGATATTGAAGAAGCTCTTTTAGTTCAAAAAAGTGCATTTCAAAGGACAAAGCTGAAAAAGTTAATTGGAGATATCCTTGTTGAGTCTGAAGTGATTACTTTAGAACAGCGCGATCAAATTCTTGAACAACAAAAAGAAATTGAAAAAAAGTCCTCTTTGCTTGTAAAAAGTGAAGAGGACTCAAATCTTTCAGAATATGAACAAGAATTTTTGAAAATAAGAAATTTAGATAAACAATTTGCTGAAAAAGTAATAAGCAAGCAATTTGCAACATTTGAAGAAATCAACCTTGCAAAAAAGAAACAAAAAAAGGAATTTGAAACAGCAAAGCAAATAATTATTCTTGGGGATATTTTAGTAAGCCAGGGCATAATTTCAGATGAGCAAAAAGAGATAATTTTAGTTGAACAAAAGAGGATTGAACAGAAAGAAAAAGATAGTTCTTCTACTTTACCAAGGGTTTTTATAGCAATCTCTGATGATAATATGGAGGCTCACGCATTAATTGATAAAGAAGAAAAAAACAATAAAAAAATTACCCTTTTTCAAATCAAATCAAAACTTAAGCATAACAAAATAAAGTACGGCATTTTTTCAGACTCGCTTATTCAATGCTATATTGATAAGAATTATACCTTTTTCCCTGTTGCCAGAGGAATTTTTCTCTTAGAATATAATAATCAGGCGATAAAATATTTTTTTGACAAGAATTCTGCTGAAAAAGAACAGATAAAAAAAGGGAATTCTATTGCAGAACAGACGATTTCCGGAAAAGGCTTGCAAGGAAAGGATGTTTTAGGTAATGCAATTGAAAGAGATAATCTAAAAAACCAATCATCTTCTTTAATTAGATGTGGTTTTGGCACCAGACTATCACAAGACAATAAAAAAGCATTTGCTAAAAAAACTGGAAAACCCTCTATTTCAATTCAAAATAAGCTTTATATTCATCCGGTTCTTAATATTCTTGAAGATGCTGATCTGCGATACGGGAAAATAGAGAAATACGCTGAGGTTAATATTTCAGGTACCCTAACAGATGCATTCCCCGTAACCACCGGCAACTTAAAAGCAAAAGAAATACGGGGAACAAACATTAAAGCCCATGGAAATATCAAAGTTGCATTAGGTATTACAAATGCAAAAATAAGGTGCCAGGGTAATATCCATGCAAAGTATATTAGAAATTCAACAATAGAGGCCTTTGGAGATGTTAACGTTCAGCATGAAATAATAGATTCTGAAATCATAATAAGCGGAGAACTAAAAGGTAAAAATGCAAGAGTGATTGCTTCCTCTGTTTCTGCAAAGAAATCAATTACAATTGGCAGTGCCGGAAGCCCGGTTACAGAGCCATGCATCCTGGCAGCCGGAAGAGATGATCATATTGTTCTTGAGACAGAAAAAATTGATGCTGAAATAGAAAAAATCAGGGCAGAGCTTGATGAACAAAGAGATCAAAGAGAAAAGAATATTATAAAAGCAGAACAGCTTTTTAAAAAAATGATTCAGCTTAAACGCTTTCATGACAACACTGATAAAAAGAAAAAAAAGCTTGAAGAGAAGGTTGCTGCAGAAAACGAAAAAGCAGTCCAAAGCAATAGTAAAAATACAAACGCCTTATTAAGCAAATTAAAAAGCAAGATGAAAACAAGTGTAAATTCTTTAAAAGCTTTAAATAATGAAAAAAAGAAAGTTGAGCTGCAACTAAAACAGATTGAAAGAAAAATTAAAAAAATTGAACCGGGGATTGAAAAAAACATTGCCGAACTTGAGAGAGATCGTACAATGCTTTTATTCTGGGGATCAGACAAACCAGGTACACCTGAAATAAACATAAAAGTAAAAGCTTCTGAAACAACAATTTTGAAAGGAGTCTTTTCTGAAAAAACACTTCTAAAAAATTATGCAAAGATAATTGTTAAAGAGAGTAAAACTTCGGACAGTAAAGACAATTACAGCCTTAAAGTATTTAAAGGTTAAACTATAAAAGAGCCTGTTTATCATGAAAAAATATGTCTCTTTTGGAAAAAATATTGATCCTGCTGCATTGAGGCAGATGGATGATGCATTAAGTTTGCCAATATCTGTAAAAGGAGCTCTTATGCCTGATGCCCATTTGGGTTATGGGCTGCCCATTGGCGGAGTTCTTGCCACAGATAATGTTGTTATTCCCTATGCTGTTGGAGTGGATATTGCCTGCAGGATGAGAATCAGCATACTTGCAACTTCTGTTTCAAACTATCAGAAAAATAGAGGTAATTATAAAATTGCTCTGGAAAAAGAGACCAGATTCGGTGTGGGCAAAGAGTTTTCAAGGCCAAAACAGCACAGGGTTATGGATGAGAACTGGTCCTTTTGTAAAAAGGTAGAATCATTAAAGGATAAAGCTTTCAGACAACTTGGAACAAGCGGTGCTGGAAATCATTTCGCAGAATTCGGAATTCTTACTTTAAAAAAAAAAGAGCTTGGCCTGACAAAAGGAGAATATCTTGCCTTTTTAACACACAGCGGAAGTCGCGGTGCAGGGGCTGCTATTGCAAAATATTACAGCTCTCTTGCAAAAAAAATGCACCATGAGTTACCAAAAAGCTTGCACAATCTTGCATGGCTTGATATGGACAAAGAAGAAGGGCAGGAATACTTTAAAGCCATGGAGCTCATGGGAAAATATTCTTC
>JAGLLQ010000518.1 GCA_023140455.1 Desulfobacteraceae bacterium
CTGCCAGAAAGAATGAAGCAAAAAAGTTAATTACTTCTATTTCAGGATTTGCAAGCATTAATGACCCTATAATAATTGCAACACTTTGCCATTTTGGTACATGATTTGACTTGAATAAAGAAATGCCCACTAAGACATAACCTATTGGCAACAAGGGAAGCAGCCACAATATAACCATCATACCTTCTTTTTTTAATAATACATTAAGGCCAGGAATCAGTTGATATAGTTGTTGATCACTTAAAAGGTCAAACCCACTGATTGTCAAACATAAAGCACTTTTATTCCCAAGCAGCATGAGCGAGCCAATAAAAACCATACATACTGCAACAAAGCTTAATACCGGAGCTTTACTCCTGAGAATTTGTTTATAATGCAGTGCCATTATTATTAATAAAGGGGCACAGAAAAATTCTAGAACATGTGCAAAATGCAATAATTTTCGTCCTCTAAAATGCTCTATCCATTGTTTTCCGTCAGTAATCATTTCAACATTAAATATATTCGGGTGCATTATTTGCGCAGTTACAAATAAAACAGGGAAGAGCAGGAAGGCTAATGCTGTTCCTGTTTGTTCAATCTTGTTGACGTACAATACTAATGATTTGTTCTGGTTCATAGTGTTTTCCTATTATTATGACTGACTACCAGTCAAGTAGCTTTTAAAATTTTTTACTTCACAAAGCCCATCAACCCTTTATAAAACGAAAAAGTCCCGTTCGGCACATTTAAACTTTTCTCCATAAACTCTATAAGAAAAACAATTCGTTCATTTTTTTCTTCTTTTTCCCATTGAAAAATTCCTGGGTCAAAAAGCACATTCCCGGCAGCAACAAATATTTCCAGTAAAAACAAAGTCTGTTTATCCTTTTCTTCAGAAAACGCTTTTTGCATCAAAGGAACATAATCAAGAATCAATCTTTTTAATATTCTTTCATGGATATCAACACCTTTTATTGCATGAATATTGTTGTTTTCAAGCATATTAATTTTCAATTGGATATCGGACATTGTGTTAAGTTTTTCAATGGGATTCATTTGTGAACTTTCAATTATATCAGCCGTATTATTAATTATTTGCTTAATATATCTATCAACAATCTCATCAATTATTTCATCTTTTGAACTGAAATAATAATAAAAAACACCCTGGGAAACACCAATGCTTTTTACAATAGAGTTGACTTTAGTTTTTATAAATCCCTTTTCAATAAATAATTTTTGAGCAGTCTTGATTATCTCGTTTTTTCTTTCTTCGGGATTTTTTGTAATTCTGGTCATATATTTTTATAGTTCCTCAATTTGAATTTTATACAATATAATGCATTTTCGACTGACTGTCAATCAGTTTTAGCGCTAAAAATATTTGTCTTGACAACTTGACATGTTTACTCTAAATTAGATGTTATTAATTTGAAAGTATACAAACACTCTTAAAAAAGGTTGCTACATGCTCAATTTTCAATCCCCTATTCCATTATATCATCAGCTTGCAGACATTATTATAATGAAAATAAGATCGGGCGAATACCCTGCAGACAATGCTATTCCGTCTGAAATTGAATTAAAAAATCGATACAAAATCGGCCGTCCCACTGTAAGGCAGGCTTTAGACTTACTTGTTAAAAAAAATCTGATAATACGGAAAAAAGGTGCAGGGACATTTGTTAAACAAAAACCTGTGAAGGTTGATCTGTTTTCTCTTGCAGGGACTTCTCTTGCCTTTGGTGCAAAAAACATATCTATTAAAACTACAATCCTTAAAGATATCTCTTTGATTGATGTTAAAGAAGATAAAGAAAATCCATTTTTTAATGCCCAGGCATTTTATTTATCAAGACTTACCAAGGCTGAAAACAGACCGGTTTTAATAGAAGATATTTTTTTCCATC
>JAGLLQ010000519.1 GCA_023140455.1 Desulfobacteraceae bacterium
CTTAAATGCCTTGATGATCATGAAATTATGCAAGTTGGCGGAACAACCCCAAAAAAAATTAATTGTTCAATTATTGCTGCTACCAACCGAGACCTTGATGCTCAAATAAATAAAAAAAAATTCAGGCTGGATTTATTTCATAGACTAAATACTTTTACACTTCAAATTCCACCCTTGAGGGATAGACCAGAAGATATTCTTGAGCTTGTTAGAATACATCTTGAAAAATGTAACAAACAATATAACCGTAAAACTCACATTGGCTATAAAGCGTTTGAAATATTGAAATCTCATAAATTCCACGGCAATGTACGAGAGTTAATTAATATTATTAAGCAGGCTGTGGTCATGTGTGATAAAAAATTATTAGATAATTATATAATAAATTCATTACAAATGAATTCCTCAAAACCAATTATATCAAATGATACTAAGATATATTCTCTTACTGAAAAAATTGAAGCTGTAGAAAAAGAAATGCTCTTGAAAGCTGCCAGGCAATGCAGAACAACAAGAGAAGCAGCACGTTTTCTTGGTATAAGCCAGCCTACTGTAGTAAGAAAGTTTAAAAAATATAAAATTAATATAGAATAAAAACTATTTGATTCTAATGTGAATCAAATTATAAATAGCCCTTTAAAATCGGGCGTATTCAGCCTATGCGGATTGATTTGGTTTTGAATCAGATTATATGTAATGAATTCAACTGGTTAGAATAAATACCGATTCAATTTCAAATCAAATTCGTTTTTCAATTTAATTTTTATAGATTCCTAATTATTTTTTCTTTAATTTACAAAGGGTTATGTATAAATTTCAAATAACGGTATAAAAATTGCTTTACTATTAAACAATGAAAATAAATATAGTTAAAATAGGATTTATCTATGAAAAATAAATCTTGGAGACCCTGGCTGCTTTTATCTCCTTCGCTTACTGCTGTCTTTTTACTGCTTGTTGTGCCTGTTTGTTTTGTAATTGTTTATTCTTTCTGGCTTAGAGCACCATCCGGCGCAGACATTCCTGCTTTTCAGTTTGGTAATTATGCTAAATTTTTTGCAGATTTCTTCTATCCTTCTTTAATGATAAAAACCATCAGGATAGCATTAGAAACAGTATTCCTATGTCTTGTTATGGGATATATCCCTGCTTATTTTTTTTATCGGACTGAATCAAAATTAAAGCCTTTTTTAATGATTCTTATAATGTTGCCTTTCTGGATCAGTTTTATTATTCGAACTTTAAGTTGGATTAATATTCTTGGCGATTCAGGTCTCATTAACCATGTGTTTATGAAAATTGGACTTATTTCATCACCAATCCCCATGCTTTATAATGAAGTAGCAGTCCTTATGGGACTTTTGCAATACTTACTTCCTTTTATGATTTTAAATATCTATGTAAGTCTGGATGGTATTGATAAAAGTTTGACTGAAGCTGCTACCAGCCTCGGTTGTACTGAATGGCAGGCTTTTAAAGAGGTAACCCTTCCATTAAGCTTACCTGGTATTAGTGCAGGATGCTTACTTGTTTTTGTGTTAACTTGCGGAACATATCTTCCTCCAATGATTCTCGGAGGTCCTGGCAATGATATGATTGCGAATTTGATATTTAAAAGAATTATAGGGACTCTTGATTGGCCGTTTGGATCTGCTATCAGTACAATTTTGCTTGCTTTGCTTGGAGTTATAGTTTTCACCTATAATAAGTATCTTGGTATTAATCAGTTATTTAAAAGTTTAAAATAAAGGAGTGACCATGAGAAAGATTTTCTCAGGGTGGTCTTTAATCAGAGCATATACTTTTATTATTTATCTCTGGATGTTCACGCCTATTGTTGCAGTGGTTTTATTATCTTTTAATCCTCAACAATTTGGTTCTTTTCCAATGGAAGGGTTTAGTTTTAAATGGTATGTAAAACTTGCTCACAACACCACAATTCTTCAGGCTTTTAAAAACTCAATAGTTCTTGGTTCTCTCACTGCAGTTTTTGCCACTGCAATTGGAATACCTGCTGCCATAGCTTTTGTCAGATATGATTTCCGTGGAAAAGAAACATTAAACACTTTACTTCTTGCACCAATTATGATTCCGGAAGTTGTGCTTGGAGTTGCCCTTCTTCTTTTTATTAGATGGCTACAGCAACCTAAGAGCTTTGTTATATTACTTATCGGACATGTCGTACTTACACTCCCCTTTGTATTGCTTGTTGTTCAGGCAAGGCTTGTTGGTATTAAAAAAGAATATGAAGAAGCAGCTCTTACACTCGGGGCAAGCCCTTTTCAAACATT
>JAGLLQ010000052.1 GCA_023140455.1 Desulfobacteraceae bacterium
TGATCTCCCAGTTTTTTCTTGCAATGGTAACAAGAGCGTCACTGAACTCATCCTCCAGATCTTTATCAAAAAGAATATAATATGAAGGATAGATTATTTGTCCGTTGTTTGTTGTAATTATTATTTCAACATTTATTCCAAGTTTTCCCATCAGAAAATCGGTTTTAGAAAATTGTGTGATATTTTCAACAACTGCATCATGGATTTTTTTAGTTCCATCAAAAAGCTGAGTTGTATCTCCCAAATAAATTTGTTCAATTTTTTTTTGATATATTGGTTCAAGATAAGTTTGTAAAAGAGAAAGCGTGCCTGCATATAATAATGGTGGCATTATCAGGCATATAATAATTGTTTTGATCGGCAAAAATTTCAACTTAACTCACTCCATCAATAACTTTTAGTATTCTATACAAAAGATAAGACTGATTGGCAAGAAATTAAAATATAGTTGGCGCGCCCGGAGAGATTCGAACTCCCGACCCCGTGATTCGTAGTCACGTGCTCTATCCAGCTGAGCCACGGGCGCGTATGCTGAGAACAGTATATATCAGGGTTTTTATCAAAATTCAAGTATAAATAGACAAGTGTTTCATTGAATGTTATGACAAAAAAGAAAATAATATTTGCAGTTAGCTCGGCTTCTTATGCTGTTCATCAAAACAGGGCAGTACTAATGGATATAGCTGCCAGGAATCAATGGAATTTTTCCAAAGGATATTGTGGGTCATGTTTCAATACTAATCGAAAAAAATATATTCTTTGGGCTAAACAGCCGTTAGTAAATAAAAATCAAGTTATTGTTGCTACAAAACATGCAATTAGAAATCATCGACCTAGGAATTATGATCATATCATAATAACTGTCGGGTGTCGGGTTACGAATTTAAATAAATATTCAAATGAAACTATTATTTATAGATGTGTACCAGATGTCAATGAATATCTGATGTAATATTATGCAATCTCTCTGTTTTCTTCAACAGCATGGCAAGCAACCCGGGTACCATTTTCTAAAGTATTAAAGCTTGGTACTTCTGATCTGCATCTTTCATTTGCATTAACACATCGCTCATGGAAAACACATCCGTTAGGAAGGTTTACAGGCGTCGGGACTTCACCTTTAAGTTTAATATGTTTAGCATTTGTCTCTCCAACCTTTGGGATAGCACTTAAAAGAGCTTTAGTATAGGGATGTCGAGGATTTTCAAAAAGGGTTTTGGAATCAGCAAGTTCACATAAAGTGCCCAAATACATTACTGCAACTCTTGTGCTTATATGTTGCACTACGGAGAGATCATGAGTGATAAACAGATAAGTTAAACCCCTCTCTTTTCCTGCGTCCATAAGAAGGTTCAAAATTTGAGCCTGAATTGAAACATCAAGAGCTGAAACTGGTTCATCTGCAACAATTAATTCAGGATCAAGGATCAGCCCTCTTGCAATGCTGATTCTTTGTCTCTGGCCCCCTGAAAATTCATGGGGAAAGCGTTTAATCCAAGCAGGATCAACTCCAACCTGATCCATAATTTCTTTGATTTTATTGCTGACTTTCTGTGAAGACATTTTTGGGTTATGGAATCGTAATGGTTCTTCAAGTGTCCTTTGTACAGTTTTTCTAGGATTTAATGAAGCATATGGGTCTTGAAATATCATCTGCATTTTTTTTCTAAAAGGAAGCATACCTTTGTGGTCTAAATTGTCAATTCTTTTACCATTAAAAAGAATTTCCCCGGAATTTGGAGGATAAAGCCCCATTACAACTCTTGCAAGAGTTGATTTCCCACATCCGCTTTCTCCTACCACGCTTAAGGTTTCGCCTTTGTTAATCGACAAAGAAACATTGTTAACAGCTTTAACAGTCGTTTTTTCTAATTTAAGTTTTCCATTTTTAAACTTAATTTGATCAAGAAATCCGCCTGAGATATCAAAATGTTTAACAATGTTATCAATGGTAAGAATTGGGGTCGACATTTTTAAATTTTTCCTTATATCATATGACATGAAACTACAGTTCCTGCATCTGTTTCTTTAGGTTCAGGTATAGCAGTTTCACAAATTTTTTCTTTTTCAGTGCATCTTGGGTTAAAAGCGCAGCCGGATGGAATCTCTGAAAGAGTAGGCATCATACCAGGTATCTGCTGAAGTTTTTCTCCAGGCTTGATAGTACCGGGAATGGAATTGATAAGTCCTTTTGTATATGGATGTTGAGGGTTCAAAATAACTTCATTAGTAGGACCTGATTCAATGATTTTTCCGGCATACATTACAGCAATTCTTTCAGTGACCTGGGATACAACTGCAAGGTCATGTGTGATCAAAATCAAAGACATATCATCTGTTTTACACAACTCTTGCAAAAGATCCATGATTTCAGCCTGAATTGTAACATCCAGGGCAGTTGTCGGCTCATCTGCAATAATTATTTGAGGATTAGTAAGAAGTGCAATTGCAATTATAATTCTCTGACGCATTCCGCCGGATAGTTCATGGGGATATTGGTCAAGACGTTTTTCCGGTGAAGGGATTTGTACTTTTTTAAGCTTTTGGAGAGCAATTGTTTTGGCTTCGTTTTTAGAAATATTTTTATGTGCCAGCAAAGTTTCTATCATTTGAAAGCCAATGGTAAAAACAGGATTTAAAGTCATCATGGGATCCTGAAATATCATACTGATTTTATTGCCCCTGATTTTGCGCATTTCTTTATCAGAGAATGAGCTTATCTCATCACCATTAAAAGTAATTGTACCTTTAGCAATAAATCCGGGTTTACTGATCAGGTTTATAATTGCAAATCCTGTAACAGATTTACCTGCACCGCTTTCTCCAACTAACCCGAGTGTTTCTCCTTTGTCTAAAGTTAAATTTACACCGTCAATGGCAATAATATCACCGGTTCTAAGTGCAAATTTCACTTCAAGATTATGAATATCTAATAGGTGAGACATTATTTGTAAATCCTATCCTTTATAAAGTTTC
>JAGLLQ010000520.1 GCA_023140455.1 Desulfobacteraceae bacterium
GCATTTTTAAAGCTTCTTCTGTAAATTTTGTGCCAACATCCTCAAAATTGTTTTCCACAAATTCAGAAATCTTTTTCCCAAATTTTTCAACAGCCTCCATGTCAATCTTAGGTTCTCTTATTGGTACATTTGTTTTAGTCCTGACTGCTACTGCTGACAATTTTTGGATTACCGCATTGGTCTCACAGACAGGACATGTTAATATTCCCCTGCTCTGCTGATTTTCCATATCTTCCTTATTATCAAACCAGCCTTCAAAAGTATGGCCATTTATACATTCAAGATCAAATATAATCATAACTATGTTCCGCCTCAGCCTTCTATGTTTCTTTTTACTATGCCCTAATCCTATTCTAATACTTTATTACAAATTTCCCATTCTGGCAATTTTTTTTTATAATGATAAAAGGATCAGAAATCAGAGTGGCTGAGTAAAGGTCAGCTGAAATAACCTTCAACTATTATTTCTGTCCTGCCGGTAATCGAGTTCTTACCTTCCATAAGAGTAACACCATACATTGTTTCCGTGACAACCATCTCAGATGTTTGCCCCTTTATAACAGTACCTTTTGCAATTTGGTTTTTAATTTTAATCATAGAATCCTCAGAGCTAAGAAGTTTTTCCTGCTTTGCAATAAAAACTTCTCTTCCCATGGAAAGAATTTCAATCTCCAGTTCATGTTCTTCAATTATCCGTTTATTCTCTTCAATTTCCGACTTAATCTGATCTAATCTACTATTCTGATCACTTCTAATTTTTTTTGTAACTTCTACTGATGCTTTGTACATGCCTGATTCTATATCAAGCAATTTTTCTATATGCTCTTTCTGTTCTTTTGCATCAACCTGGTTTGTCTCTTTGATAACCTCCAGCATATATGTGTTTTTTCGCTTATTTTCAGGAATATCCGGATATTGATTTTGTTTCAAATCTTGAACTCTCACCGAATCTTTCAATTTGATTAATAATTCTTTTAATACATTATTTCTTTCTAAATACTCATTCTCATTGTTCTTCTGTTTTTGATATTTGTTTTCAATTTTTTCAAGTTCTTCTTGATGAGTAAGTTCTTTTAGCCTGGTTGCCTTTGCTGCAACTATATTATCTATTTCCAAAATTTTAGGGTCAGGGATTTTACCAATTTGTAAAACAGACGGTTCAGTTTCACTAAAACCTACACTTTGCAAAATAATCCCGTTAGCAGCAATAATGTTGGCAGATCTAATCTCAGCATTAGGCGCTATTAATTTTTTCCCTGTTTCCAGTTTGGCATTGGAAATATTTTTTTTTGCAACAATATCTCCATCAGCAAAAATATCTGCCTGCTTTACTTCACCCTCTGTTTTCTGAACTTTACCAACACTGCCTTGTACTTCGACATCACCGGTTGCCTTTATATTCCCAAGAATATCTCCATTCAATATAAGATTATGGCAAGAAACTATTGCATCATGTTCTATAGTGCCATTGATCACCAGGTCAAAAGACTTATAAGTTTCTTTGGTTGAAGCTGCAATGTTTTTAGAAATAATTTTGGTTTCCATAGTTTCCTGATGCGGTGAAACTAAAAGAGTCCTGCCATTACGAAGAGATGGGACACCATCTACATCAGCAACAAAAACCATCTCGTCTCTTACAACACCCTCACCACAATCTAAAAAGCATTTTTTTATTTCAGCAGGAGGTATCAAATGCCCCCATACATCTTTGCCGGGCTTTCCTTTTTTCCCAACAATTATTTTTACCAGAACATCTCCTTTTTTTACTAAAGAAACTTCATCGTCATTGCCTTGCTCTTTAGATAAAGAGACATCAGTATCAAATAGAAATTCAATTGATTCATCCCCACCATTAACAGAGGAATAACCTTTTGCGACCAGAATTTCTTCTCCTGCCTTTTTATTAAAAATAAAATCCTCAATCGTATTATCATTAACAATCCCGAATTTGATACCTGTCTGTTTTAACCATGTTAAAAATTCATATACTTTAATTTTTTCGGATAACTCTTCAGGCTTTGAGACATATGCTTCTATGCCATCTTCAGAGACACGATATTGAAATAATTGATTAAGCCTGGTATTTAACTTTATTTCAGTATTATAAGTTGATAATGCATTTTCTATATTCAGCCTTCTCTTCTCAAATTGCTTTTGCTCATTTAAAATACTGATTGTGTCTTCTCCTGACAAATCAGTTGATTCTTCCAAAATAATATGAATGTGTCTTCTCTTCTGTCCGAGTAGCAATTCTCCTTTCTGAGATGCTAACGCCTGATTTAGTTGCTCTAAAGAAATTAATTTCTTTTTTAACCCGATTATTCCAAATCTTTTATTAATTTCTTTTTTACCGGCCTCTGTAGGAGCAAGATTATCCAGGGCCTGTGCAAGGAAATCATCTTCAATTCTGTTTTGCACAAGTAATATTGCAGTTGAATTTTCAAGGCTGATCTGTTGTTTTTTCAATAAAGTTTCGCTGATCTCTTTAGTTTGTTCAGTTTTTGAATAACAATCTTTTTGGAAATCCAGAGCCTCTTTTACTGCTTCTTTTGTTGCAAAATTATTCGCAACTGCCAATTGACCAAATTCAATATCCAGTGTTTGAGTACCTATATACTTTTTAAAAGATAATAAAAAATCAATTTTTTGTTGAGAAAGGATATCCTCCTCTTTAAAAATATCTATAACAGAACATTCAGGATCCTGCTCAGATCGTTCTTTAAGTATAGCTAAAATATCCTTTTCTTTTTGAGCATTGATCAACATACATTTGATCGCAAGCTTAAGAACACCTTGATTCTTTTCGTAAATTTCTGCACTTATTGTCATGTCTGGATATTCCTAATTTTAACAGGTAACTTAAGTAGTTTATTACAAATTCTTTATCTTGGCAATTTGTTTTGTTGGGTTTTTATCAGAAATACAAGGGAAAAGAGTATTATTAGTGAACAGAGGGTCTTTTTCTAAATCATACTTTGAATATTTTTTCGCTTTCTCCCACATTTTTGTATGGGGAATGGGAGTGTAATATGCAAGAGTGGGCTGTATCCCGCTTTTTTTTACTTTGAGAAATGAATCTTGAACATTATCAAGATTTTGTCCCGGGAGCCCGCATAAAAGGTATGCACCTATCTGGGATGCTTCAAATCCAGCATTTTTAAGATTTTCAACAGCTGCATAAAATTCGTCTTCTTTCACTTTTTTGTCAAATTGTCTATCTTTAAAATCTGTGGTTTCAAGACCAAGTCGTATTGTTTTAAATCCTGCTTTAAACATCAATTGAGCAGCGTTTTCTGTTATCTCTTTAACATGCAGAGCATTGGGGGTATGGAACATAGGCTGCATGTCTGAATCTATTATATGCTTAAAAAGAGAGTAAGCATATTTTTCTTTATTAATAAGCAAAGCATCATCGTAAAAGGCAAAATTTTTAA
>JAGLLQ010000521.1 GCA_023140455.1 Desulfobacteraceae bacterium
CCGCCTCTATATCCTTTTGCAAGCTTAAGAACTTTATTTCTTCGTCTTCTTGCTTTAAATCCTCTTTTGACTCTCATATTTAAACTCCTTCAGTTGTTATCTTATCCATTGGGTAACAGACGTTTTACTTCTTTTTCATTAGAGACATCAAGTATTTGATCCTGTCTGAAACCTCTTTTTCTTTTTGTTGTTTTCTTTGTCAGTATGTGGCTTGCATGTGATTTTCTAAACTTGAACTTACCACTACCTGTTTTTTTAAAGCGCTTTGCGGCCGCTCTATTGGTTTTAATTTTAGGCATTCTACTCTCCTTAGATCTTATGATTTCTGTCTTATAATTCCATAAAAGCAACAATGGTACATCAGCTGTTTTACAAAGCATAACGTACCATCCATCACAATTTGTATATATTAATTAATTGCTAATAAATTATTTTGGACTGAGAAGCATTGTAACGACTCTGCCTTCATATTTAGGCGACTGCTCAACCTGGGCAAACTCTTCGGTCATTTCAACAAGTTTTTCAAGCACCTGCTGTCCCTGTTCTTTGAGGATAATTTCTCTTCCTCTAAACACAAGTGTAATCTTTACCTTGTTATTTTTACCAATAAATCTTTCAATGTTTCTAACCTTTGTTTCAAGGTCATGAGCCTCGGTTTTGGGCCTTACTTTTATCTCTTTTATTTGATACCCTTTTTGCTTCTTCTTAGCCTCCTGCTTTTGCTTGGTCTGTTGGTACTTGTATTTTCCATAATCCATTATCTTGCAGACTGGCGGCTTTGCGTTGGGCGAGACTTCAACGAGATCCATCCCGCTTGCTTCAGCTCTTTCCAAAGCATCTTTTATGGGTAAAATACCTACCTGCTCACCGTCAGGGCCAATAATCCTGACTTCTTCAGCTCTAATTTGATTGTTCACATTTGTTGTATCCTGTTGCTTCTTAGCTATCGGGCACCTCCTGCTGTCAATTAAGTTCAAATACAGTACAAGTTGTAATCTGCGAGTATATACTTATTTTTTTGAAATTACAACTGAATTTTTAATTTTACAAACTATTCTTAAGATAATAATATTATTTTTCCAGGCCTTCCTGCTCAATAGTATAGGTTGCAAGAAGACTGTCTTTCCAGTATTGGTTGTTCTTTCTCTTAAAAAATTTACAAAATAGGTTAAGGCTTTTATCTCGCATTATTCCTGATACAACTTCAATTTTACTGCTTTTATATAAAAGGGGTAATTGACTAAGATCACAACCAGTACCTCCTCCCATGGGATCTTCATAGGCATAGACTATTTTTTTTATACCGGCTAAAATAATTGCCCCGAAACACATAAGACATGGCTCCATAGTACAAAAAAGAACGGCTTTTGAAAGATCATATTTAATATCAGTTTTTTCAATGTTTTTAAGACATATAATTTCAGCATGATCAATTTCACTGAAAATTTTTCTGTCTCCAGATGTTCCCTGCCTTGAACTGTCTGCAATTACACGATTATCTAAAACAACAATACATCCAACAGGAAATTCACCGTTCATGAATGCTGTGTCAGCTTTTTCCAATGCAAGGCTCATATAATATTCATACTCTGATGTTTTGATAAGCTCCTCCTAAAAAAGCTCTTTACAAAATCTTCTTCATATTACAAAATGCAAATAAATAATTATTACAGATATAAAGATGTAATGGAAACAATAATTAAACAATATAAAATGATATTCAATATTAATTAAATGACTTTTTTAAACAAAACAGACCAAACAGATAAGAAGGCAGGAAAAAATCCTTCGGACAAACTTAACATTAGAGAATCTTTTC
>JAGLLQ010000522.1 GCA_023140455.1 Desulfobacteraceae bacterium
AGAAAACAGGGAATTATTTTCTTTTCTTCCCTTCATACGCTTACATGTCACTAATTTTTGAGTTATTAGAGCAAAACAATGACAATGACATGGAAATATTTATTCAAACACCTGAAATGACAGAGGAAGCAAGGGACCTGTTTCTGGAAAAGTTTGTACAGAACCCTGAGAAAACACAGGTGGGTTTTGTTGTAATGGGAGGAATCTTTGGTGAAGGGATTGACCTCGCAGGAGACAGGTTATCAGGGGTTGCAATTCTAAGTGTTGGACTGCCTGCTATTTCAAATGAAAGAGAGCTGATCCGTAAATATTTTTCTGAATTTAACAGGATGGGTTTTGAATTTTCTTATATTTATCCGGGGATGAGCAGAGTCCTTCAGGCTGCAGGAAGAGTCATAAGAACTGATCACGACAGGGGCACTGTTCTTTTAATTGATGAAAGGTTTGTTTCAAACCAATACAGATACCTGTTACACAGAGAATGGGAACCACATATTATTAAAACCAATAAAGCTTTGTTGGAAAAAACCAGGCAGTTTTGGGCGGATCATTAATGATCAGTTGTTTGATTTTCAGAAGACCTGTGAAAGGTAAATTTTGAAAGGATTTTTGGCAGACATTTTGTAAAGGCCTCAACAACGGCTTTATCAAAATGTATGCCGCTTTGATTTTTTATGAATTCTACAACATCATCAACCGGAAGCGGGTCATGGCTTTCGTTACCGTTAGCTCCATATTTGGG
Organism: Desulfobacteraceae bacterium; assembly: GCA_023140455.1. Next base: position 743 of record JAGLLQ010000522.1, read on the forward strand.
ATATTCTCTTTTATCTGTTAAAGCATCAAAAACATCTGCAACAGCGATTATCCTTGACGCGATATGGATTTCTTCTCCTTTAAGACCGTTTGGATAACCTTTGCCGTTGATCATTTCATGATGGGAGCTTGCAATTATCGGAACATCTTTAAGGGTTTTTGGGAAATAAAAATTATCTAGTATCTCCTTTGTTTTAACAGGGTGCGTATCCATAATTTTCTTTTCATCAGCAGTGAAACTTCCATCTTTTAAAAGGATATTATCTTTAATACCGATTTTTCCGATGTCGTGCATGAGCGCTCCAAATTTAAGTGCCTCAATCGTACGCTTGGGAAGTTTCATCTCTTTTGCAATAATAGTGGAAAGTTCAGTAACCCTCTCGGAATGACCGGCTGTAAGGGGATGTTTTGCATCAACTACGGCTGACAAGGTTCTGATTGAACTTTCAAAAGATAGCTGGACTTCTTCATGTAACAATGTGTTATTAATGATACTTGCTGTTTGATTTGCGATTGTTGTAATCAGGCTCAGATCTTTTTCAGTAAAGGCATTGATTGATGCAATAGAATACAGGATCATTACGCCGAGAATTTTATTATTGTTGATAATTGGCACAGCAATAGTTGATTTTATACCTTCTGCAAATATTGATTCAGCTTCGTTGAATCGGCTGTCTATCTCAATGTTTGTTGAAATAATGCCAGTCTTTTGTTTTATTACATGTTTTACAAGTGTTGAAGATATTGTCAGATTATTTTTACCTTCTCGGGCTTTATAACTGTGTGGTGTTATTTTCCCGTTCTTATTTCTAAGAAGAATTACACCCTGATCATATTTTAAAAATTCATAGGTCCTTTGGAGTATCTGGTCAAGGGTTTTAGCAATGTCATGCTCAAGGCTGATATCCCGCTGCAATTCATAAGTTACCCGGAGTTTCTCATAATCAACACGCAGAGTTGCTTCATCTGAGATCTCCTGCTCAGGCAGGAAACGGTTATCATCCTTTGGCAATATAGTTGTGCTGAACAGTCCTTCTCCATTATTGCTTATTCTGACCATTTGGGCGGCATGCTGCCTGTCTCCGATAAAGTAAAAATAGACATTCCCTAATTTAATTGAATCACCGTTATAAATAGTTGCAGTTTTGATTTTTTTGTTGTTAACAAAGGTTCCATTGGTACTTGACAGGTCTGATAGTACGCATCTGTGATATCTGTTGATGGTTATGGAAGCATGGTTTTTTGAAATGGAGATATCTGGTATTCGAATTTTGTTTGAGGAATGCCGGCCAATTGAATTTGATTTTAAAAGTTCAATCCTTTGCCTGCCTTCAGATGAATTGTATAATAAATAGGGCATTTATAACCTTAATTAAACAAATCGTTTAGTTTTATGAGCCAGATCTGTTCGTAATAAAAATATCATATTTAATACGATAGTGATTTGTGTTTTGTCAAGTAAAGGTGAAAAGTTTTAAAATATACAGGGCAGGTTGAGTTTGCTTAATAGTGGTGCATACATCTATGGTGTGTTATTTATATATTGAACATAACATTGGGAGATGAAAATAGTGAAACAAAAAAAAATAAAAGTACTGGTATCAAGAATTTTTCCTGAATTGGCAGTAGATTCGCTGGAAAAATCAGGTTTCGTTGTTACTGCATGGAATAAAGACCGGCCAATGACCCAGGATGAGTTGATCAGTAAAACAAAAAGCCATGATGCATTGCTTTGCACTTTAACAGAAAAAATAGATAATAATTTTCTCAATACCTGTTCGCATCTTGATTTAATATCTCAGTATGCTGTCGGGTATGACAATATAGATATCTCAGAAGCAACTAAATTAGGCATACCAATAGGATATACTCCTGATGCTATGAGTGATGCAACCGCTGACATAGCCTTTGGGTTGATGATAGCAACTGCAAGAAAAATGTTTTATCTGCACAAAAGCATATTAAATAAAGAGTGGAGTTATTTCAGACCAACAGCAAATCTTGGTATTGAATTAAAAAACAGGACTCTTGGCATATTTGGCCTGGGCCGTATTGGAATGGAAATGGCAAAGCGATGTAAAGGTGCATATGATATGGATATAATCTACTATAATCGTAATGCAAATCCTTTAGCCGAAAATGAATTAAATGCAAAGCTTGTAAGTTTTGATGATTTGCTTAAAAAAAGTGATATACTTTCAGTCCATTGTTCTTTGACTGAAGACACAAAGGAAGTTTTTAATGAATCTGCATTCAGCCGTATGAAAAGATCTGCAATTTTTATTAA